>NZ_JAAMWY010000007.1:0-178094 GCF_011068165.1 Campylobacter sp. CFSAN093233 | reverse complement strand
GTAAGTATTTATATAAGTATTTGGTGGGTTTAAAAATGGGGGCGGGGAATTTAAATGATAATAAAAAATACAAGATATAATATACTATTAATAGGATTGAAAGGCTTGACTTAGGGAAGATAAGTTCCCTAAGTTTAGAAATATTTAAAAAATTTTAATATTTTAAAAAATACTCTTGGATTTTTTTAGGATCACTTGTTTTTGTAAGTGCTAACATAAGTAAAACTCTTGCTTTTTGAGGATTTAAATCTTCAGCACTAATAAAACCTAATTTTTCATCTGAATCACTCACAGCAACACAACCTGCTACAACCCTTGAACTTACAACAACCTTAAGCCCTTTTTTTAAAAGCTCTTTTAAAACATCTTTTTGATTTTTGTGTATACTTCCTGCTCCACTTCCTGCAACAACTATGCCCTTAGCTCCATGTTCAAATAAAGCTTTTGCAGCGACACCACTACCATCATTTGAATAGCTATAAAGAATATCTACTTTTGGCAAACTTGTGAGTTTGCTTACATCAAAAGGAGCGTTTTTTGTGTGAGCTTTAGTAACATTATTATAGAAAAAGACTTTACCATCTACTATATAACCCAAATCCCCAAAATCAGGAGAAGAGAAAGCATCAACATTTAAACTATGAGTTTTTACTACGCCTCTAGCGCTTAAAATTTTATCATTTATAGCTACCATAACACCCTTGCCCTTAGACTCTTTATCAGCAGCTAATGCTACAGCATTGTAAAGATTTTTTGGTCCATCTGCACTTATAGCAGTTGATGGACGCATAGCGCCAACTAAAATTACAGGCTTATCACTTTTAATGGTTAAATTTAAAAAATAAGCAGTTTCTTCCATAGTGTCAGTACCATGAGTTATAACCACACCATCCACCCCTTCGGCAAAAAGCTTATTGATTTCTTTAGCAAGCTTTAGCCAAATTTCATCACGCATATTTGAACTATCGATATTTGCTATTTGTTCCCCGCTAATATTAGCTAAATCTTGAATTTGTGGAACTGCTTTGATTAAAACATCTACACCAACAACCCCAGCTGTATAACCTGTTGTGGTAACAGCACTATCAATAGAACCTGCTATCGTTCCACCTGTTGCTAAAATAGCAATCTTTGGTTTAGCTTCTGCCATACATGCTCCTATAGATAAAAATACTAATACACACAATAGTAACTTTTTCACAATTCTCCCCTTATTTTGTTAAAATTCGTTTCATTAATGAAACTTATATAATATTAATAAATAATAAATAAAAATTTTATAAATTTTATAAAATTTCTTTAATAACAAATTGTGGAGTTACTAATCCTCTAAATTCATTCTTAGAAATACTTCCAAGCAAAGAAATATTTTGATTCAATTCTGGCTCTTTATCAAAATTAAAAAATAAAGCTTCTATGGTTTTATTTTCCTTGGTTAAAATAAGCTTTAAGTGTTTTTCATCTTTACCTAGAAGTTTTTTATTTTTTACACAAAGATTTTCTAAAACAAAAAAAGGTCGTGGATTTTTATGTCCAAAAGGTTCAAAAGATTCTAAAATTTCAAGCATTTCAAAATCAATTTCGCTAGGTTCTAAGATTCCTAAAATTTCATCTGTATCCAAAAATTCACTTTCAGAAATTTGCGAACATTCTTTTTTGATTTTATTTTTAAATTGTTCAAAATTTTCAGAGTTTAAACTGATTCCAGCAGCACCTTTATGACCACCATAATTGCTTAATATAGAATTTGTCTTAGAAATTAAAGCTAAAATATCAATCTTGCCAACACTTCTTGCGCTGCCTTTTAAGTGTTCTTCATTTTGAGAAAATACAAAAGCAGGTTTATTAAAATGTTTAGCTAAACGACTTGCCACAATCCCTAAAACACCTTCATGCCAATTTAAACCCGATACCACAATACAAGAATCGTTTTCATCGATTTGATTTAAACTATCTTCAAAAAGCTGTTTTTCTTCATCTTTACGACTTTCATTAAAACTAACAATTTGCTCTAGATATTCTAAAGCTTTATTAAAATCTTTAGTGTGTAAAAATTCATAAGAAATACTTGCATCATCCATTCTTCCAGCACTATTTATAAGCGGAGCAATTAAAAATCCTATATTATCAAGAGCAAATTTATCCTTTTGATAATAATGCTTAATAGCCCTAAAAGCAGCCCTTTTAGATTTGTTAATATGATCTATACCACGCCTTACTAAAGCACGATTTAAATCTCTAAGTTCCATCATATCTGCAACAATTGCAATCGCCAAAAGTTCTAAAAATTTACACATGTCATATTTAAGCTTGCACACCTCTTTTAAAGCCGCTATCAAATACCATGCGACTTGAGCTCCACAAATTTCAATTTCTGGAAAATCACAATCTTTTTGCTTTGGATTGATAATGGCAAAAGCATCAGGTAAAACATCTTGAGGCATATGATGATCAGTGATAATCAAATCTATATTTTTTTCTTTACAGAGTTTGGCTGCTTCAAGAGCAGCTATTCCATTATCTACTGTTATTATTAAATTTACATCAAGTTCGTTGATGATCTCAGCATTTAATCCATATCCATCTTTAAAACGATTCGGAATTCTTATAATATAATCAAAACCTATATCATCGAAAAATTCTGCCATAATAACACAAGAAATGATTCCATCAACATCATAATCTCCTACTATGGCGACTTTCTCATTTTTTTCTACAGCTTCTTTGATGCGATTAGCTGCTTTATATGCATCCTTTAAACAGCATGGCAAAGGCAGATCACAAAGTTTGGTATGCAAATCTTTTTCAAAGCGTGAAGCTAAAATTTTTTTAATTTCATTTTTATTAATTATCTTCATAGTTTATAGCTGCCTTGATAAAACTGCAAATCACAGGATTAACATGCTCAAGTCTTGATGTAAATTCTGGATGAAACTGTACAGCCAAGAAAAAAGGATGACAGTTAAGCTCAACTGCTTCAATCAATCCTTTGCTTTCACCACTTACAATCAAACCGTGTTTTTCAAAATCTGCTCTATATTTTGGATTTGCTTCATAGCGATGACGATGGCGTTCTTTTACACTCTTTACTTCATTATAAACCTTAGCCAAAAGGGATTTTTCCTTGATATCACATTTATAAGCCCCTAAACGCATAGTTCCACCTAAAGGAGTTTTTGCAGTACGAATTTGTTTTTCTCCATTTGTATCCATAAATTCATCAATCAAATAAACCACAGGATTTTGGCATTTTTCATTAAATTCACTTGAATTTGTATCTTTAAGTTTTAATACATTTCTAGCAAATTCCACCAAAGCAAGCTGCATACCTAAACAAATTCCTAAAAAAGGAATTTTATTTTCTCTTGCGTATTGAATGGCTTTTATCTTACCTTCTACACCACGATATCCAAATCCCCCAGCAACCAAAATTCCACTCACATCTTTAAATACTTCAGCACTTTCCATATTTTCAAGTTTTTCACTATCTACCCATTTTAACTCCACTTTAGTATCTAGGGCTGCACCTGCGTGTATAATAGCTTCAGTAAGGCTTTTATAACTTTCTTTTAAATCCACATATTTGCCTACAAAAGCGATTTTAACTTCATTGCTTGGAGCTATAACTCTTTTTACCAAAGAGTCCCAATTTTCCATATTAGGTTTTAAATTTTTCAAATCCAAAATTTCAGCAATAGGGCTTAAAATATCTTGCTTTAAAAAATTAAGTGGAATTTGATAAATACTAGCCGCATCAACACTTTCTATCACGCAATTTTTTTCCACCCCGCAAGAAATAGCAATTTTATCTTTTAAATCTCTATCAAGAGCTTTTTCACTACGACAAATAATCATATCAGGACTAATGCCTATGCGTCTTAACTCGCCTACACTATGTTGAGTTGGCTTTGTTTTTAATTCCCCTGCAGCCTTAATAAAAGGTACTAGAGTAAGATGAATATTCATAGCATTATTTTTACCCACTTCCAAACGCAAAGCACGAATAGCTTCTAAAAAAGGCAAGCCTTCTATATCCCCAACAGTTCCGCCTATTTCAACGATAAGTATATCTTTACCTTCTCCTGCTTTTTTAATGCGATCTTTGATTTCTCCTACTATATGAGGGATAACTTGAATGGTTTTGCCAAGATATTCTCCACGCCTTTCTTTTTCAATCACACTTTGATAAACCCGTCCTGTAGTGAAGTTATTATCTTGAGATAAACTCTCATCCAAAAAACGCTCATAATGCCCCAAATCAAGATCCGTTTCTGCTCCATCATCAGTTACAAAAACCTCTCCATGCTCAAAAGGACTCATAGTGCCTGGATCAACATTGATATAAGGATCAGCTTTTAAAATACTCACTTTAAGCCCTGAATTTTTTAAAAGTGTTGCGATAGAAGCAGCGGCTATCCCTTTACCCAAAGAACTTAAAACTCCACCTGTTACAAAAATATATTTTGTTTGTTTCATTGATAATAAGCCTTATTTTTTTATCTAATTATAGCTTGATAAAACTTTTTATTTCATTAGAATTTTAAGTAAAAAATGCAAGAATTACAAAAAATATTTTTATCAAAAAAGGAATAAGCATGCAAATCACTTTACTTTTTCACACTCCATTATCTGTTTGTTCTCATGCAACAAGAACTTGTTGGCAAAGCTTTGAAAAAGGCGATTGCGGTGGCGAAAAAGATAAAGAACTTATCGATCGCGTGGGCAACAAATTCAAACACGCTTCAACCTTAGAACATCTAAACTATACTTTTTATATACAAGGAATTTCAAGAGCTTGCTTACAAGAAGTTGCAAGACACCGTCACACTAGTCCTAGTGTAAAAAGCACGCGTTATACCTTAAAAGAACTTCGCAATGAAGCTGAATTTAAAATAGGAGATTTTGAAAATGCAAGCCGTTATCTTGTGCTTTGTGGTAATGAAGAGGTTGATAACGCAAGCATTAAAGCCTTAGAAAATTTACGCACTATTTTACAAAAAAGCATTAGTCTAGATATAGCCAAATACTGCTTACCAGAAAGCTATAAAACTGAACTTACACTAACGATTAATGCAAGAAGTTTGCAGAATTTCATTTCTTTGCGTAGTTCAAAATCAGCTCTTTGGGAGATTAGAAATTTAGCAAATGCTTTATTTGAAGCCTTACCACAAGAACACAAATTTATATTTGAACATTGCCTACATAAAGATATAGAATAAATCATACTAATTTTATCTTATTTAAAATATTTTTATGTTACCATTTATAAAATCAAGCTTTATGCAAGTATATTTTCATATACCTTGTGCTTGATTATAGTTTCTTATAAGGACTTTTTATGGATAAACAATTTTTTCAAGATTTTCTAATGCTTTCACAAGCTCATACTATAGCTACTCTTACTATGCTTTGTGTTGTTTTTTACGCATTAAAAAAAATGCGGGATATAAAAATCAATTTTTCTCTTCGCATGCTATTTGCGCTTTTAATGGGTTTGGGGTTTGGTTTTGTTTTGCAATATTTGGCAAATTTTCCAGATGCTGAAGAAGCAAGTAATATTCTTTGGTATAGTGAAACAAAACATTGGTTTGCATTTGTAAGTTCTGTTTTTGTAGCTTTTATAAAAATGCTAGTTGTTCCTCTTGTAAGCATTTGCATTATAAAAGTAATTATAGAAATTGATAAAAATATCAAAATATCCTCCTTGCTTGGAATAAGTCTTTTTTGGATACTCTTTAGCACAGCCATAGCTGCAACCTTGGGTATATTTTTAGGTTATAGTTTTGATTTAGGAAGTAATTTTGCCATACATGAAGGAGATAAACAAATTCGCGAAATTCAAACTTTTTCAAATATTATACTAGGGCTAATACCTAGCAACATCATTACAGCTATTAATAAAGAAAATATTATAGCTATTGTCATTTTTTCCTTTTTTATAGGAATTAGTGCTAAAAAAATTTCTAAAAAAGAAGAGTGTGAACAAGCCTTTAAAAGTTTTCATAATTTTATCCTAACCTTTTATAATATTATGATGAACATGACTGCTACAGTGATTAGATTTATGCCTTATGCTGTAGTTTGTATGATGGCTAATGTGCTTTTAAGCAATGGTTTTGAAGCTATCAAAACAGCTGGACTTTTTATAATGCTTATTTATATAGCTATGTTAATAATGTTCGGGGTGCATTTTTTACTTCTTGCTTCACAAGGGCTAAACCCTATAAAATATGCAAAAAAAGCATTTCCTGTATGGTTATTTGCATTTAGCTCAAGATCTTCTTTGGGCACTTTGCCTATGACTACTTCAACTTTGCAAAATAAATTTGGAGTTAATTCAGCTATAGCTAATTTTGTAGCATCTATAGGTACAACAACAGGACTTAATGGTTGTGCGGGATATTTTCCAGCTTTAGCGGCAGTTTTTGTAGCTTTTGCTACACATACACATATTGATTTTACATTTGCTTTAATGATAGTTTTGGTAGCTGTTATTGGATCCTTGGGTATAGCTGGAGTACCTGGAAGTGCAACTATGGCAGCTTCTATTATGCTAGCAGGGATTGGATTTGGTAATAATTTTGTCATGTTAAGTTTGATTTTAGCTATAGATCCTATTATAGATATGGCAAGAACAGCAAGTAATGTCTCAGGAGCTATGACTTCGGCACTTTGTACTGCAAAAAATCTAAAAGCCCTAGATAAAGAAATTTACAATTCTTAATCTCTTAAAACCCAATATTTTTCATTGGGTTTTAGTATTTATTGGCAACCTTCACATTCTATGCTACGATCTGCAACATTGACTTTTTCACTATCAGGGCTTTCGCTTCTTAGATAATAAGTAGATTTTACTCCAAGCTCCCAAGCGAGTTGATAAATTTCATTTAAATATCCCCCACTTGCTTTATCAAGCGATAAAAAGATATTTAAACTCTGCCCTTGATCGATCCATTTACCACGCACAGCAGCAGCCTTTACAAGAATTTTTTGATCAAGTTCGTAGGCTGGAGTATAGTATTGCCAAGTATCAAGGCTTAAATTTGGCACAACAACAGGTATCATACCACTTAAATTTTGTTCAAACCACTTTCTTTTGTAAACAGGTTCTATAGTCTGCGTAGTACCCACCAAAATAGAAATAGAAGAAGTAGGTGCAATGGCCATCAAATAACCATTTCTCATACCATCTTTTTTAACTTTTTCTCTAAGTTTAACCCAGTCGCATTCACTTTGATCAAATAAGCCCTCTCTTAAAGTTAAAGCTTTAGCCTTAGGACTTGCTACATCAATAGGAAAAATCCCCTTGCTCCAATTTGATCCTTCAAAATCTTCATAAGAACCTTTTTCAAGAGCTAAATTTGAACTCGCATTAATAGCCTCAAAGCTAATTTGTTCCATAATCTCATCGATTTTATTTAAATGCTCATCGCTTCCCCAATAAATCTTAGCCTCAGCAAGCATTTGTGCCTCACCCATGACTCCAAGACCTATGGCGCGAGATTTTAAATTTGTATCTTTTACTTTTCTATGAGGATAAAAATTTAAATCTATCACATTATCAAGCATACGAATAGCCGTTGGCACAACACGCTCTATATCTTCTTTAGTATACACTTTGCTAAGATTTATACTTGCTAAATTACAAACGGCTGTTTTTCCATCATTTTTATATTTTTCCACTATATAAACTTTATTACCATCAATACTATCTAAAGTTGAGATTTTTTTGGCTGGTTTTTCATATCCCCCATCGATCACAACTTTTTGTTCTTCATCAAAATGAAGCTCATCTCCATTTTCAAAAACTACTTTGATTTGATAATAATTTGGCTCGGTATTTTGAAAAATTTCAGTACATAAATTTGAACTTCTAATAATTCCTACATGAGCATTTGGATTTGCTCTGTTAGCACTATCTTTAAAGCATAAAAATGGCAAGCCTGTTTCAAAATAATTTAGCAAAATTTTCTTCCAAAGCTCTTTAGCTTCTACGATTTCTTTGGTAATGCTTTCATCTTTTTCATATTCTTCATAGCGTTTTTCAAAAGCCTCGCCATATAAATCACACAAATCCGCTGTATCTGCAGGATCAAAAAGAGTCCATTTATCATTAGCTCTTACTCTCTTCATAAAAAGATCATTGATCCATAAAGCAGGGAAAAGTTCATGAGCACGGCGTCTTTCTTCGCCTGAATTTTTACGCAAATCGATAAAATCACTTATATCCATGTGCCAAGGTTCTATATAAACGGCTATAGCCCCTTTTCTGGTTCCTAGTTGATCTACTGCCACGGCAATATCATTAGTAATTTTCAAGAAAGGTATAATCCCTCCTGCGGCATTTTTATGCCCATCTATGCTTCCACCCATAGCACGCACTTTAGACCAATCCCAACCTATACCACCACCAAATTTAGAAAGTAAAGCCATTTCTTGATAAGAATCAAAAATACCTTCAATATTATCAGGGGTTGATCCTATATAACAAGAGCTAAGCTGATGGCGTGTTGTTCTTGCATTAGATAAAGTCGGAGTTGCAAGCATGAGTTCAAATTTAGAAATAAGATCGTAAAATTTCTTCGCCCATTCTTGAGGATTAAATTCATTCTGCGCTAAAAACATCGCAATGGCCATAAACATTTGCTGAGGAAGTTCTATAGGCATACCTTTACTATCTTTAATCAAGTATCTATCATATAAAGTTTTAATACCAAGATAAGTAAATTGCATATCGCGTTCAGGTTTAATATAAGCATTTAAATCATCTAAATCGTATTTTTCTTTAAGACCAAGTAAAATTCTTCCTTCTTTTTCACCTTTTTCAAAATACTCACACAAATGATTATAGCGATTCATACCATTAACTTTTTTATATAAATCAAATAAAAAAAGTCTAGCTGCAACAAAGGTCCAATTTGGACAATCAATATCTATCTTATCTACTGCAGTTTTAATTAAAGTTTTTTGAATTTCTTCAGTTGAAATTCCATCGCGAAATTGAATCTTTGCATCGAGTTCAAGTTCGCTTAAATTCACACCCTCTAAATCTTTTACAGCATCAGAGGTGCATTTTTTGATCTTAGAAACATCCAATTCTTCTGTACGACCATTTCTTTTAATAACTTTCATTGCCTTCCTTGCTTTTTATTTAAATGTTCTTTTAAAAATTACATCAACATTTTTTGTATAGTAGTTATAATCGAAACATTTTCTTACATCCTCTTCGCTCAAACTTTTTCTTAAATCTTCATCGCTTAAAAGCGCTAACAAAAACAAACTTTCATTTTTTTCATTGATAGCAGCCTTGCCATTTTGCAAATCTGCCCAAACTTTCATAGCGTTTCTTTGAACTATTTTATAAGCTTCTTCACGACTAATGCCTTTAAATGGAAGCTCTAAAAGCACCCTCCCTGAAAATACAAGCCCGCCTGTAAGATTTAAATTTTTCATCATATTTTCAGGATAAACTAAAAGCTTATCAATCAAATTTGTAAGACGCATAAGCATAAAATCAGCCGTGATAAAAGCATCAGGCAAAATAAATCTTTCAACACTAGAATGAGATATATCTCTTTCATGCCAAAGTGCAACATTTTCCAAAGCTGGAGTTACAAAAGATCTAAGCACACGACAAAGTCCTGTGATATTTTCACTTAAAACAGGATTTCTTTTATGTGGCATAGCTGAACTTCCTTTTTGTCCTACACTAAAATACTCCTCAGCCTCATAAACTTCAGTTCTTTGAAAATGTCTTATGGCTACAGCGATTTGCTCACAACTTGAAGCTAAAATCGCAATAGCAGAAATAACCTGAGCATAACGATCTCTTTGGATCACTTGATTTGAAACAGGAGCGGCCTTAAGACCTAAATTTTTACAAACTTCTTCTTCAAATTCTAAAGGAGCATGAGCAAAATTTCCCATTGCACCGCTGATTTTTCCATAGCTTATCACTTCTTTTGCATGTTCTAAAAGCTCTTTTGCATGCGAAATTTCATCATACCAAATGGCTAACACCAAACCAAAAGTAATAGGTTCTCCATGAATTCCATGACTTCTTCCTACCATTAAGGTGTTTTTATGCTCCAAAGCACGCTTTTTGATCGCTTCTAAAAGCAAAGAAACATCTTCTAAAATAAGCTCCAAACTCTCTTTTATCTGTAAAGCAACAGCTGTATCTATACAATCAGAACTTGTCATTGCATAATGCACAAAACGACTCTCTTCTCCCAAACTTTCACTTACACTTGTAAGAAAAGCTATAACATCATGTTTTGTGGTTTTTTCTATTTCGTCTATTCTTGCAATATCAAATTTTGCATTTTTAAGAATTTTTTCGCAGTCTGTGTCATTAATGAGACCGAGTTTATTCCAAGCTTTTACAGCGGCTAATTCTACTTTTAACCACGCATCGTATTTTGCTTGCATGTCCCATTTTTTAGCCATGATTTCTCTGCTATATCTTTCAACCATCTTTGAAACCTTTTTAGCTATAATTTTATATTTTAAAAAACAGAAATTATATCAAATTATCCTAAGAAAGTTATTAAATGGCTTACATAAAAATAAAACTCTCAAATAATGGAAAAAAGGCATTTCAAGTCCTTATGGAAAATTTAAAAATTAGCATAAATGAAGCACAAAAACTCATAGACAAAAAAAGACTTTTTTGTGATGGAATTTTAGTAGAAGAAAAGAATGAAATTTTAAATGGTTTAGTAGAGCTTATAGTCTATGAAAACAATCCCAAAGGAGTAGAAATTGTCTTTGAAAATGAAGACTTTGCCATACTTGAAAAAGAAAGTGGGATCTTAAGTCATCCAAATGGTAGACATTGTAAATACAGTCTTAGTGATGAAATTTGGCATCTTTGGGGAAAAGAAGCTTGCGTAGCACACAGACTTGATAAAGAAACGAGCGGACTTATACTTGTAGCCAAAAATAAAAAAGCTCAAATTGATCTTAAAGCTTTGTTTGAAAAAAAACTGGTTCAAAAAGAATACCTTGCTCTAGCTAACGGAAAAATAGAAGAAAATTTTATAATTGATAAAGCCATAAATTTAGCCAAAAACTACGATGATGTAAAAACAAGGATGCAAATTTGTAAGGAAGGAAAACAAGCTATCACTGAGTTTGAAATTTTAGAATACTTTCCTAAAATCAACGCTACTCTTTTACTCTGCAAACCCTTAACAGGCAGACAACACCAAATAAGAGTGCATTTACACTATAAAAACCATACCATTTTAGGCGATCCACTTTATGGACTTAGCAAAGAACAAATCGAAAGTATTTTAGATGAAAAATTAACCCCCAAAGAACGCTTAAAACTTACAGGTGCCTTGCGTTTGTGTTTGCATTCTTATCGTTTGAAATTTCAATATAAAAATCAAAATTTTAATATCAACTCAAAAATAAACATAAAAGAAATTTTCAACAATTCTATAAAATAAAATGATGTTTCACTACGCTACAATCAATCACTTTTTTACTAAATTTTAAAACAAAAAAATAATTCTTGCTAAAACTTTAAGTATAATTAAATAAAAAAGCGAGATTTTCCAAATGAAATTTGTTAATTTTATACAGGGTCAAAAACCCAATCTAGGAGTACTAAATTCTAGTGGAAAAATTGTAAGTTTTGATGATCTTGGCATTGAAACTAATGATATGAATGAATTTATTATCCATTTTGATAAATTTAAACACAAACTTACAGACTTGGATTCTAAAATAGCCTATGAAATTCCACAAGAAAATTATCTAGCCCCTATTATAGAACCTCGTCAAGATATTATATGTCTTGGGATTAATTTTTTAGATCATGCCAAAGAATCTGCCAAATTTAAGGGTGAAAAATTTGAAGAAAGAGAATATCCTGTATATTTTGGAAAACGTTGCAATCAAGCTACACCACCTTTTGGCGATATACCTTTACATGCAGATGTAACTTCTCAGCTTGATTATGAATGTGAGCTTGCATTTATTTTAAGTAAAGATGCTTATAAAATCAAAGCTAAAGATGCAAAAGATTATATCTTTG
Source organism: Campylobacter sp. CFSAN093233 (assembly GCF_011068165.1). Lineage (NCBI taxonomy): Bacteria > Pseudomonadati > Campylobacterota > Epsilonproteobacteria > Campylobacterales > Campylobacteraceae > Campylobacter > Campylobacter sp. CFSAN093233. The sequence goes on along the minus strand of NZ_JAAMWY010000007.1, from coordinate 166,048 downwards.
GCTATACTATTATCAATGAAATTTCAGCTCGCGAACTTCAAAAACGCCACAAACAATTCTACCGAGCAAAAAGTCTTGAAGGTAGCACTATAATGGGACCTTATATCACAAGCGTAGATGAAATTTCTTATCCTCCTAAACTCCAACTTCAAAGCTATGTCAATGATGAACTACGCCAAAACTCTAACACTCAATTGTTTATTTTTGATATTGCTTATGTCTTAGAAGAACTTAGTGCAGGCATGCTTTTAAAAGCTGGAAGTATTATATCTATGGGAACTCCTAGTGGAGTAGGTATGGGGTTAAATCCACCTACTTTTTTAAAATCAGGAGATAAAGTACGTTGCGTTATAGAAAATTTAGGAGAACTTTGTAATAAAATAAAAAATATCAATTATTAAATAATTTACTAAAATTATACTATAATGGCATTTTAAAAACTTAAATTAAGGCAAAAATTTATCATGAAAAAAATAATAATGATTTTATGTTTATCTTATGCAAATATAGTCTTTGCAGTAGATATGATAACCCCTATTCCAAATTCCATCTCTTATGATAAAGAAAAAGCTGAACTTGGAAAAAGTCTTTATATGGATAAAAGTTTATCTAAAGATGGAAAAGTTTCGTGCAATACTTGCCATAGGCTTGATCAACACGGTGTTGATGGGCTTGAATTTTCAATAGGAGTTGATAATCAACTCGATAAACCCTTTAACACTCCTACAACCTTTAATTCTGTGTTTAATTTTGTGCAATTTTGGAATGGCAGAGCTAAAGATTTAACAGAACAAGCTATGGGACCTTTTTTCAATCCAAAAGAAATGGGGCTAAGTCCTGAACTTCTTTTACAAAAAGTTAATTCAAATGAAAATTATGTAAAAACTTTTAAAAAACTTTATGGAGAAGTTACAGTAGAAAACATAGCTCTTGCAGTTGCTGAATTTGAAAAAACCTTAATCACCCCAAATTCTCCTTTTGATCGCTATCTTAGCGGGGATCAAAATGCTATTTCAACTCAAGCTAAAAAAGGTTACGAAGATTTTAAAGCTAATGGCTGCATCTCTTGTCATCAAGGTCAAAATATAGGTGGGAATATGTTTCAAAAAATCGGTATTTTTGAAGAATACCCAAACCAAGAAGATTTAGGGCGCTATGAAATCACAAAAAGAGAAGCTGATAAAATGATATTTAAAGTTCCTAGTCTTAGAAATATAGCCAAAACCGCACCTTATTTTCATGATGGATCTATACCTACTTTAGATGCTTGTGTTCAGTTTATGGCTTACTATCAACTAGGAAAATTTTTAGATCAAGAAACAGTTGACAATATAGTTGCATTCTTAGAAAGCTTAACAGGAGAATATCATGACAAATAAAAAAAGTTCATTTTTGATAAAATTTATTATTTTATCTACACTAGTTTTAGCTTTCATTCTTGTTTTATTAGGTATTATTTTTAATAACTATTCTTCATCTAAAGATAATAAAGAATTGATAAACATAGTTCAACAACTAGAAATTTCAGATGAAAAAATCAATTCTGTTTTTCAAAATAGTTTTAATTTTATCAACTACGATCCAAGTGTTCAAGCGATAAAAAAAATGCAAGAAAACTTTACAAAACTTAAAACTTTTGGGATTGACATAAACAAAGCAGAAGAAATTTTTAATGCCAAACTAATCCAGCTTAATTATTTTAAATCCGCAAATTCCATAGCAGTAAATTCAAAACTTTATTTATTTGAACTAGCTAAAAATTATTTTGAAGAATTGGAACAAAACCATGAAACAAATAAAAACAACTATAAAACAATGAGTTCTATGTTAAGCGTTCTTTCAACTGAAAATATTTTACAAAAAACAACACTAAATCAACTCAACAATCTTATGAAAGAAATCAAAAATGATACAAAAAGTGAAAATTTACAACTTTTTTTAAAACACTATAACATGATTGTAAAGCAAATTTCTATTATGCAAGATAATTCTTCTATTTATGAGAATAATTCTCTCATGAAAGAGTTAAAACAACTTAACACTTTTACCCAAAATACTATAGAACAATCTAATTTATTTAAATTTTATATCGCTTTAGCAGTATTTGGAATTACTCTTGTATTATTTGTATTTTTTATTTTATTAACACTAAAAAAAGTCATCATGCCAATTCATACTTTAGAAAAACTAAGCGCTAATTTAGCTAGCAAAGAAGCCAATCTACACTCTCGTTTAAATATAGATCCAAAAAGTGAGCTTGGACAAAGTGCTCAATATATTAATTCATTTATTTCCACCGTTCAAAACTCAATCATAGAAGCCATAGAAAATGCTAAATCAAGTCATCAAAATTCACAAAAACTCAAAAACAACTCTATGATGCTTGAAAACAGCTCTAATTCGCAACATGAACAAATTCAAGGAGTTAAAGAAATCACTCATGTTTTAGATGATCATATCAATCTTGCGGGAAATTTAGCACAAGAAAGTATAGAAAATATGCAAGATATGCACATACTAATGGATAAAGTAGAACTTACTCTATCTGAACTTGTAAATTTAATAAATGAAAACAATGAAAAAGAACAAAATATAGTAGCCAATATGGACAATCTAACCCAAAGTGCGGATAATATTATAGAAATCACAAACTCCATTAAAGACATAGCTGATCAAACTAATTTACTTGCCCTAAATGCAGCTATCGAAGCTGCAAGAGCAGGCGAACATGGGCGTGGATTTGCTGTTGTAGCCGATGAAGTTGGACAGCTTGCTGATAAAACAAGTAAATCTCTTTTAAACATCAATGCTACTGTTAATACTATAGTCCAACAAATCAATGACAACAAAGCCTTAATGGATCTTATCCATGATTCTATGAAAGAAACCTCTTCAAAAACCAATGATTTACAACAAGAACTTGTAAATTCTATGCATAAATTGGAAAGCTCTATAGAATCAACCCAAACCATGAAAGATAAAAGCATGGAAGTAAAAGATAAAATGCTTATCTTAGGAACAAATATAGATAAAGTTAACGAACTTGCAAATTCTGTTAAAGATTTATCATGTGAAATCAATAATATCTCTCAAAATGTTCTAAATGGTGCCTCTAAACTCTCCGAAAAATTAAGTAGCTTTCAGTAACTTTTTTCACGTTAATTTAACTTAACGTGAAATTTCAATAAAAATTTTATTTTTAATTTATGTTTTTCAAGTAAAATTAGCAGTTTTTATTTCAAAGGAGATACTATGGAGTTTCTTGAACTTTTATTAGTTTTAATCGCCTTGATACTGATTATCAAAAAACCAGAAAAAGAAAATTTGGCTTTTGGTTTGGTAATGGTAGCTTGGCTTTTAATGGTTTTTTTCTATGTTGGCCACAAAACAGGCGCACTATTAACAATAATGAATCTGTAAGGAAGGGCTAAATGAACGAAATCAATAAAACAAAAAATTTCTACACACTAATGTGTTTAGCAGGCTTTTTGATTATACTCTTGCCTGTAGGTATTGCAAATTTGATATTTGGTTATATGTTGGGCGATAGTCCTTGCACGCTTTGCTGGGGACAAAGAGAAGCAATGATCTTTATCGGTGTAATGGCGCTTTTCATTGTTCGTTATGGTATGAAAGGTAAATACCTTGCTGCTCTTTTAATCATGACAGCAGTAGGGCTTTATCAATCTTTTGCTCACTATGGTAATCACGCTCATAGAGATTTAGATCAAGGTTTTGGTTTAGCAGTTTTTGGTATCCATACTTATTTTTGGGCTGAAGTAGTATTTTGGGCTGTTGTATTGCTCTTAGGTGTGATTTTTGCTTTTGCTCCTAAATTTAATGCTTTTGAAGCTGAACTAAATGGAGAAAAGTTTAGAAAATATACTAAATTTAGCTTTGCAGCAGTTTTAATCAGTGCTATCATCGTAGCATCAAATGTTTTCCAAGCCTTTGTTAGCACAGGTATTCCTCCTTATGTAGGACAAGGCGATCCTGTAAGATTTAGTTTAAATCCAAAATACATCATTTGGAGTAAAGAAGGTTGGAATGGTTTATGGCAAAATATTTCTTTCTTAGGAAAACGCGATGTTAAAGCTCCTGATTATGCTTTTGCACCTGCAAGTGAAAAACTTGGCATAAAATTTGATAATGATATCAACAATGCTCCATTTGCAAAAATCAATGATGAGCTTAAAATCATAAATGAACAAACTATAAATTTTGACAAAGCCATCAATACTCTTGATTATATCAATAACGAATTTGTAGCAAGTTCTAAATGGGATGTAGCTTTCTTAGATAATAATTTTAGCGTTAAAGAAGGTTTTGAACTTGATCCTTATTTTTCAGCTTCTATCGATCCAATCATCGGTATCATACCTTATATGAACGATAAATTCATTCTTATGGGCTCAAACAAATCTTTCTTAAGATTTGCAAAAAATCCTAATGCAAGTGAAGAAGATATCGCTAAACAATACGCTGACTTTGTAAAAGGCAATGATAAATTTAAAGGTCAAGGCGAAAGTTTAGGTCGCGGAAGACTTGATACCGTAAGAGCAAAATTTAACCATGTAGCAAGTATGACTACAGATGGAAATTATCTTTATCTTGCAACTGTTCCAAACAACAAAGACGCTAAAACTTTTGTAATCTCTAAAGTTTCTTTAAAAGATCGTGTTCTTTCAGGAGAATTTACTCCAAAAGCAAATCTTAAAGAAGGTAAAACTTTAGGCGATCTTTATGTAACTTCTATGACTTTTAAAGATGGGGAAATTTATGCACTTAGCAAAAATCACAATGTGATTGCCGTAATTGATCCAGTCAAAGAAGAAGTAGTGAAAACTATCGCTTTCCCAAGCTCTATCACTAATGCTAGAAGCATTTTCTTTAAAGATGGAAAAATCAATATTCTTTCTTATCAAGATGGAGCAAACAAGCTTTATACTTTAAACTAAGCTTTAAGTCCTAGTGAAAACTAGGACTTATATTTAATCTTATCTTTAAATCCTGCTTTTTCAAAACCTCTTAAACGAAGCAAACAACTATCGCACTCCCCACAAGCTTCATCTTCACTCTCATAACAAGACCAAGTAAGTTCTAAAGGTACATTTTCTTTTAAGGCTAGTTCTACAATTTTAGCTTTGTTTAGTCTAACAAGCGGAGTTTTTATACAAACTTTGAAATTCTTACTCGTACCTTCATTGATAAATTCTTGTGCCTTTTGTATAAACTCATCAGTACAGTCAGGATAACCACTGCCATCTTCTTCTACCACCCCTATAAAAATACTCTCACAATTTTCCTTTTCAGCCAAAGATCCTGCTATACTTAAGAAAATTCCATTGCGAAAAGGCACATAAGTGATAGGTGGAGTATCGCTTGTACAAAGCTCATTTTTAGGGATGTCTATACTTTTATCGGTTAAGGCATTGCCCCCTATATCTTTGATAAAACTCACATCTAAAATATAAGATTTTTCTACTTTTAAAGCCTTGCAAATTTGCTTAAAACATTCTTTTTCTTTTTCTTGAGTGCGTTGTTCATAGTCAAAATGCAAAGCGATGATTTCATAACCTTCTTTTTTGGCCAGATAAGCACACAAAGTACTATCCATACCGCCACTTATGATACAAAGTGCTTTTTTACTCATTTTTATCCTTAAATTTGCTATAATTTCACAATTTTAACGAAAATTTTTAAATTTAAATTGCAAAAAGGCAAAAGCATGATAAACATAAAACTCATAGAACACATTTTTAAAGCCGCTTCTATCAGTCGTTGGAATGATTATCCAAGAATGGCAAATTTGGTTGAACTTGACAAACAAGCTCATAAATTCATCATCGCATATTTTATCGCTAAAATGGAAAAAGATGTGGATATGAGAGTGATTATAGAAGGGGGAATTTTTGAGTTTTTAAGTCGTGTTGTGGTAACTGATATACGCCCTGATGTGTATCATGAAATCGTGCGTCAAAAAAAAGCTGAAGTTAATGCTTGGGTTTTAAGCAAAATCGAACCTATGATAGAAGATATAGAAGATGGGGAATTTCTAAAGCGTTTTGAAGCGTATTTAAATGGTAATGCTTATGCTAAAGAAAGACTTATCTTAAAAGCAGCTTCATATTTTGCTACAAGATGGGAATTTAACATAGTTTATCAAACCTCAGCTTTTTTAAATGATATTGATGAGATTAAAAACAAAGTTGAAGAAGAATTAGAAGATTACTATGAGCTTATAGGAGCTAGAAAAATCGCTTTAAATCAAAAAATAGCCAAAATTATTGATCTTAGCGGAAGACTTCGCTTTCAAAAACGTTGGGCTCAAACTCCACGCATACCAGAAACCGCGGTTTTAGGACATATGCTTGTGGTGGCGATTTTAGGATATTTTTACTCACTAAAAATCAAGGCTTGCGATAAAAGACTTGAGAATAATTTTTATTGTGCTTTGTTTCATGATTTGCCAGAGTCTTTAACACGTGATATTATCAGCCCTGTAAAATACGGCATTGATGGACTTCATGATATCATAAATGATTATGAAATGAAACTTATTAATGAAAGAATTTTACCCTTTGTACCTGAGGGTTTAAGGGGTGAGTTTTCTTATATTTTAGGCATTAGAGAAGGTAGAAACGGTGAGTCAAATTTTGTAAAAAATGAGTTTGAAAATCGCACTTATAAAAATGCTAAAATCGAGCTTTGCAGCGGAAGTTTAAGCTCTTTTAATGAAAATGAATTTGGTGCTATAGATGGTAAGGCGCTTAAATACTGCGATAAAATTGCTGCTTATATAGAAGCAGGACTTAGTATAAGTTATGGTGTAAAGTCTAAAGAACTTGAAAGTGGTTTTTTAGGAATGCATGAGTTTTTTAAAGAAAATCCTACCATAGATGGGGTGAATTTTTTTGAAATTTGCGAAAGTTTAAGAGAATATTTTAAAATTTAAATAAGATTTTTATACTCCTATTTTCAATATGTTTTAAATAAAAATATTATAAATTCAAATTTTATTTTGTATAAAACATAAAGGAGTTATTATGAAAAAATACTTTCAAAAGCGCTATACTTTAGCCTTTTTTATAGGTATATTAGCGGGTATTTTCGGAGCTATTGTTAAATGGGGTTGGGAAGTACCTTTTCCTCCAAGAAATCCCAATGTTTTTTGGCCAGCAGATGCTTTAGAACGTGTTACTCCACCTAAAATTTTTCTAGAACAACTAGGCTTACCTACTGAAAGGTGCAGTTTTTGGATTTTTTGTTTATCTTTTTGCCCATGTTATTGTAATGCCTTTAATTGCAGAAGTTCCACCACTTTGTGAAATTCCTTTTGATGAACACCTATCTGAAATTTTTGGCCATATTGTTTGGCTGTGGGGTATGGAAATAGTTCGTAGAGATATAAGAAATCGTATAACCAAAGAAATAGAAGAATGAAAGGTTTCCTTTCATTCCATATCTAAAACCGCACCTTTACTAGCATTGCTAACAAGTTTTTGATACATTCTAAGCCATCTTGAAGGCACTTCTTTTTGAGGCAATACAAATTCTTTTTTGCGTTGAGTGATTTCTTCTTCGCTTAAATTTGCATGGATGGTATAAGCATCTACATCAATTTCTATTTCATCTCCATCTTTTAAAAGTCCTATAAGACCACCTTCAGCTGCTTCAGGGGAAATATGACCGACGCTTAAACCCCTTGTAGCCCCACTAAAACGACCATCGGTGATTAAAGCTACATCAGCACCCAAACCCATACCCATTAAAAGTGAAGTAGGACTTAACATTTCTTGCATACCAGGGCCACCTTTTGGACCTTCATAGCGTATCACACAAACATTTCCTTTTTTCACCTTGCCTTTGATAATGCCTTTTATAGCTTCATCTTGAGAGTTAAAACAAACAGCTTTGCCTTTAAATTTTCTTTCTCCGATTATTCCTGCGGTTTTTATAACACAACCTTGCTCAGCTAAATTTCCAAACAAAATAGCAAGTCCACCTACTTTTGAGTAAGCATTGTCTACTTTGCGAATGATATTTTCATCTTTGATTTTAGCATTTTTTAAGCGTTCTTCGAGACTTTCTCCTGTGATAGTCAGTGCATCAAGTTCTAAAATATGTCCTTGTCTGCTTGAAATTTCAGCCATAACTGCACTCACATCCCCTGCTTTATGAATATCATCCATATAAACACTATTTAGCGATGGGGCTATTTTTGCTATGTGTGCAACTTTACTTGAGATGAAATTTAAATCTTTAATATCTAGTGCCACCCCTGCTTCACGCGAAATGGCAAGCATGTGTAAAACAGTATTGCTACTTCCACCCATTGCCATATCTACTACCATAGCATTACGCACGGCTTTTTGAGTGATGATATTGCGAATTTTAAAACGCTCATCTAAGGCGATTTCACAAATACGACGCGCTGCTTTTCTTAAAAGCTCTTCTCTTTCTTTGCTTAAAGCTAAGATGGTTCCATTACCTTCTAGTGCTATACCCATAGCTTCGCATAAGGTATTCATAGAATTTGCTGTAAACATTCCCGAGCAAGATCCACCACTTGGACAGGCTGAACATTCTATATCTTTAAATTCTTCTTCGCTAATTTTTTTGGCTTCATAAGCCCCTACGGCTTCAAAAACAGAGCTAAGACTGATCTTTTCTCCTTTTTTGGTTACTCCTGAAGCCATAGGTCCACCACTTACAAAAATGGTTGGAACATTTACTCTTAAAGCTCCCATTAACATACCAGGAGTGATTTTATCGCAGTTTGGAATACAGATTAAAGCATCAAGTTGATGAGCATTCATCACTGTTTCAATGGAATTTGCGATGATTTCACGACTTGGTAAAGAATAAAGCATACCTTCATGTCCCATAGCTATACCATCATCTACACCTATGGTATTAAACTCAAAAGGCACACAACCATTTTTGCGTATCTCATCTTTAATGATTTTAGCATAATCATTTAAAAAATAATGTCCTGGGATTATGTCTATATAGCTATTTGCTACACCTATAAAAGGTTTGTCAAAATCTTCATCTTTCAAACCACAAGCACGAAGTAAAGAACGATTAGGTGCTTTTAAATGTCCTTTTTTTATCGCATCGCTTCTCATTGTAACTCCTGATAATAATTTTTTAAAATTATATTTAGCAAAGCTTAATTTTTGTGAAATTTATTTTGATATACATTTTCATAAATGATAAAAATTATTAATTGACAAAAATATTTTTTTATAATACAATGCTTTTTGATAATCAAAAAAGGAGTCAAAATGAGACAATATGAAACCTATAAATGCCAAAAATGTGGTAATGAAGTAGAAGTTCAAAATGTAGGTGGAGGTAAGCTTAGTTGTTGTGGTGAAGAAATGAAATGTATCACTACAGATTTAACTGCAGTAAATTTAATGAAAGCTTTTGCAGGCGAATCTATGGCAAGAAACAAATACGATTTATTTGCTGATGTGGCTGAAGAAGAAGGTTGGCATGCGGTTGCTAGACATTTTAGAGAAGCGGCTGAAAATGAAAAATGGCATGCAAGAGCAGAATTTAAAGCTTATCATGAAATCGTTGATGGCAAACCTTTAGAAGTAACTACAAAAAACCTAGTAACTGCTGCAGAAGGTGAAAACTATGAGCACACAACTATGTATCCAAATTTTGCAAAAATCGCTGAAGATGAAGGCAAAAAGGCTATAGCGAGATTATTTACAGCTATTGGTAAAGTAGAAATCGAACACGAAAGAGAATATCTAGCGCTTAAAAAAATGCTCGAAGAAGAAGAATTTTTTAATAGTGAAGTAGAAGAATTATGGGTTTGTGAAGTATGCGGACATATACATCGTGGCAAAAAAGCTCCAGCAGCCTGTCCTTTATGTAAAGCACCAAAAGAGTATTTTAAACGCGAATTTTTGGGTTAAGTTAAGAAATTCTTATCCTTTTTAAGATAATATTATAATTATTTTTTAATAAAAGGATAAGAAAATGAAAAAATTACTATTTTTATTTTTTGCTTTAACAGCTTTTCTCTTTGGTGCTGTAAATATCAACACTGCAACACTAAAAGAATTAAAAAGTTTAAATGGTATTGGCGAAGCTAAGGCTAAAGCGATTTTAGAATACCGCAAAGAAGCAAATTTTACAAGTATTGATGATCTTAAAAAAGTTAAAGGCATAGGTGATAAGCTTTTTGAAAAAATCAAAAATGATATCACAGTAGAATAAAAGGGCATTTTTACCCTTCTTTTTAGAAAAATTTGAAAACTTTATTTGACACAAAAGAACTTTTAAACGAATTTGATATAAATTTAATCGGTATTGATGAAGCAGGACGCGGTGCTTTAGCAGGTCCTATGATGATGGCAGCTTGCAAACTGAACAAACAACTTGATGGGTTGTGTGATTCTAAAAAACTAAGCGAAAAAAAACGCGAAGAACTTTATGAAATCATCATCAAAAATTCAAACTATCTCATACTTGCTTTTTCTTCAGAACAAATCGACGCACTAGGCTTAAGCACTTGTTTAAAAAAAGGCTTAAAACTTATAAAAAAGCATTTTAAAACAGAAAATAACTTCTTATATGATGGAAACACCAACCTAGGTATAAACGGGATAAAAACACAAATCAAAGCCGACACTAGCATTTTGCAAGTAAGTGCAGCTAGCATACTCGCAAAAGTTAGTAAAGATAGGGTGATGAATTTCTTAGCTAAAGACTTTCCTTGTTATGAATTTGAAAAAAACAAAGCCTATGGCACAAAAGCTCATAAAGAATTTATAGCTAAATTTGGAATTTGCAAACTCCACCGAAAAAGTTTTAAACTTTTATGATTATTTTGCTAAATTTTGATGCAAACTCAAAGCACATTCTATACCATCTTTTATAGCCCAAACAACTAAAGATTGTCCTTTTCTAGCATCTCCACAAGCAAAGATTTTTTTATGAGTGGTTTGGAAATTTTCTGTGCTTATGTTGTTTTTCTCATCTAATTTCACTCCAAAATTTTTAGCGATAGCTTCTTCGCACCCGCTAAAACCCATAGCTAAAAGCACTAAATCCGCTTTATAAGTTTTTTTAGAATTTGAAATTTCAACATTTATAGCTTTGCCTTCTTTAAACTCGCGTTTTAAATCATTTGCTTCAACACATTCTACATGAGTTTTTCCTAAAAATTTCTTTGTCATTTTTTGATATTCCCTAGGATCTTTGCCATATACAGCAATGGCTTCTTCTAAACCATAATCAGTAGTAAAAATGTCAGCTTTTAAAGGCCAAGGATTGTTTTGGCTTCTTTGCAAAGGTCTTTTTGGACTTCTTTCAAAACGCACTATAGATTTAGCCCCTTGTCTTGTCGCCACAGCAATACAATCCACACTTGTATCCCCGCTTCCTATAACCAAGACATTTTTACCTTTGGCCGTATCTGCACCCTTGCCTGTTTTTAACAAAGTTTTGGTATTTTGCGTTAAAAAATCAAGGGCAAATTCAACCCCTTTTAGCTTTCTACCTTCTATATCAAGATCTATAGGCTTACTTGCTCCTGTACAAAGCACCAAAGCATCAAATTCTTTTAGAAGTTTTGAAACCTTATCTTTGCTGTCTATATTTTCATTCACTTTAAACTCAATCCCATTTTTTTTAAGCAAATCCACCCGTCTTTGAACTATACTTTTATCAAGCTTCATATCAGGGATACCATACATCAAAAGTCCGCCTATTTTATCACTTCTTTCAAAAACACTTACTTTATAACCTAGTGAATTTAAAGTATTAGCACAAGCAAGACCAGCAGGCCCACTTCCTATGACAGCGATTTTTTTGCCATTGTATTGCTTAGGTTTATTTACTCTTACTAAATTTTCTTTAAAAGCATTTTCTATAATGGATAATTCATTATTTTTGATACTCACACTTGTGCCATTTATCGCACACACACAAGAATCCTCACAAGGAGCAGGGCAAACACGACCGGTAAATTCAGGAAAAGGATTGGTAAGATCAAGTCTTTCATAAGCTTCTTTCCATAAAGAACGATAAATAAGATCGTTCCATTCAGGAATGAGATTGTTTAAAGGACAGCCCACATCTTTTCCTTCGCTCATCACACCCGTATGACAAAAGGCTACACCACAATCCATACATCGTCCGCCCTGAATTTCTTGTTCTTTTTTATCCAAAGGTATAGTAAATTCTTTGTAATTTAAAACCCTTTCCTTAGGAGCAATTTTTTTAAAATCCATTCTTTTAAAATCTAAAAAACCTCTTGCATTTCCCATTTTTACTCCTTATTTTTGTGTGATTTTCAAAAATGCTGCTAAATTTGGATCTTTTTCATTTTTACAAAGATCAAGCATTTTTAACATCTTTTCATAATCTCTTGGCATGACTTTAAAAAAGTCTTTTTTATCGAATTTTTCTAAAATATCTTTAGCCTTTTTAGAATCTGTATAAGTGATATGTTTTTCTATCACAGCTTTTAATTCTTTTTCATCCTTAGCATTAAGATCTTTAATATCCACAAGCTCGGTATTTACATGAGCTTCATTGTGTCTTCCAAAGATATAAACAACGCCCCCACTCATACCAGCAGCGAAATTCGCACCCACATCTCCAAGAACTACAACTTGTCCACCTGTCATATATTCACAACCATGCACGCCTGTTCCTAAAACCACAGCCAAAGCCCCTGAATTTCTTACACAAAATCTTTCCCCTGCTATACCATCTAAATACACTTCACCTTTTGTAGCTCCGTATAAACAAGCATTTCCTGCGATGATATTTTCTTCAGGTGAAAAAGTGGCTTCATTTGAAATTTTTGCTATGATTTTACCACCACTTAAACCCTTGCCTAAATAATCATTGCTATCGCCTACAATCTCAAGTTTAATACCCTTTAACAAAAACGCTCCAAAGCTATTGCCTGCATTGCCTATAGCTTTGATATGGATACTATCTTCATCTAAAGCATCTTTTCCATAAGTTTTTAAAATTTCGCTTGAAAGCATAGTTGCAAAAGTACGACTTTGATTTCCTACTTCTAAAGAAAGTTTGATAGGCTCTTTTTTCTCCACAGCATTTTTACAAAGTGGTAGTAAAATTCTATAATCAATCGTTTTTTCAAGTTTATTGTCTTTATAATCTTTAAAATGCACAGCGGTTCTATTATAAGTAGGCAAGGATTTTAAAATTTTATCTAAATTTAGCTTTCCTGCTTTACCTTGCACACTTTTTTGGCGGAGTTTATCCACGCGACCTATCATATCATCTAGGCGTTCAAAACCAAGCCTTGCCATGTATTCTCTAAGCTCCTCAGCTATAAAATACATGAAATTAATCACATCATCTACTTTGCCTTTGAAACGATCTCTAAGTTCTGTATCTTGAGTGGCTATACCAAAAGGACAGGTATTTAGATGACAAACTCTCATCATTGTACAACCTAAAACAATCAAAGGCGCGGTTGCAAAACCAAATTCTTCAGCTCCTAAAAGTGCTGCTATGGCTAAATCACGCCCATTCATAAGCTTTCCATCAGTTTCTAATCTTACCCTATCTCTAAGCTTATTTAAGATCAAAGTTTGATGCGTTTCAGCTAAGCCTAACTCCCAAGGAATTCCAGCATGCGGTATAGAAGTTCTAGGACTTGCACCCGTACCTCCATCATAACCTGAAACAAGGATTAAATTCGCGCCTGCCTTAGCCACACCTGCAGCAACCGTTCCTATGCCATTTTCGCTTACAAGTTTTACTGAAATTTTAGCGTCTTTGTTCGCATGTTTTAAATCATAAATGAGTTGAGCCAAATCCTCAATAGAATAAATATCATGATGAGGAGGTGGGGAAATAAGCGTCACACCTGCAGTAGAATGTCTAGCCTTAGCTATCCAAGGATAGACTTTAAAGCCCATTAATTGTCCGCCCTCACCTGGTTTTGCACCTTGAGCGACTTTGATTTGAATTTCTTTTGCATGACTTAAGTAGTTTAAATCCACGCCAAAACGCCCACTTGCTACTTGCTTAATGGCTGAGTTTTTATCCACACCCTCTTTGATTTCATAGCGTTCTTCATCCTCGCCACCTTCACCTGAATTTGATTTAGCACCTATTTTATTCATAGCCTGTGCTAAACACTCGTGTGCTTCTTTAGAAATAGAACCATAACTCATCGCTCCTGTTCTAAAGCGTTTAACTATACTTTCTACACTTTCAACCTTATCTATACTGATAGCTTCACTAAAATCAAATTCCATCAAAGAACGCAAATTAACTTGTTTTTCATCTACTAAAGCCGAGTATTTTTTAAAGCTTTTATAGTCTTTGTTGCGACAGGCTTGCTGAAGATTAAAAATCACAAGTGGATCGATTAAATGTTCTTCTTTAGCACTTCTAAAACCATGAATTCCTTTAGAATCTAAAGCCTTATGCGTATCGTTAAAAGCATGTTTATGTAAAGCAATGAGCTCTTTTTCAAAATCTTCTAAATCCATACCTTCAATGCGTGAAGTTGTAGAAGTGAAGTATTTATCAATCACTTTAGAGCTTAAGCCCAGACATTCAAAAAGTGCAGAGCCATTATAACTTTGCAAGGTAGAAACTCCCATTTTAGAAGCAATTTTGACTATGCCACTTGAACTTGCCTTGATGAAATTTTCTACCGCCTTTTCATAACTTAAATTTAAATCTTTATTGACAATGAGTTTTTGTATGCTCTCATAAACCAAATAAGGATTAATAACAGTCGCACCATAACCTAAAAGACATGCAAAATGATGAATTTCTCTAGGTTCACCACTTTCGATAATAAGACTTGTGTGTGTTCTTAAATTTTTTCTTACTAGATGATTATGCACTCCAGAAACAGCAAGCAAAGCGGGGATATAAGCGTTTTTTTCATCCACTCCTTTATCGCTTAAAATGATAATGGAAACACCTTTTTTAACCTCATCTTCTATCTTAACGCAAAGCTCATCTAAAGCCTTTTCTAAAGTTTTTTTAGAATAATCATAAAGTATAGAAAATTCTTTAACTTGAAATTTATTTAAAGCCTTAACTTCAAAAAGTTCTTCATTGCTTATCACAGGCAAGGCTATTTTTACGCGTTTTGCATTGTTTTCATCAGGTTTTAATAAATTGCCTTCGCTTCCTAGATAAATCCTTGTAGAAGTAACAATCTCTTCTCTTATGGCATCAAGAGGAGGATTAGTTACTTGTGCAAAAAGTTGTTTAAAATAATTATACAAAGGTTGATAAGTTTTAGAAAGTATAGCCAAAGGAGTATCTACACCCATAGCTGCTATAGCTTCTTTACCATTTTGAGCCATAGCAGCCACACTCATTTTAAGCTCATCATAACTCCAACCAAAAGCTTTTTGGAGTTTTAAAACCTCATCTTCTTTTAAAAACTGATGTTTATAAACTCCGCTTTTTTGTTTTTCAAGTTCAACTAAATTTTTAAGCCATTTTTTATAAGGCTTAGCATTAGCATAATGCTCTTTGATTTCATTATCAGCTATAACCCTACCTCTTGCTGTATCAACGAGTAAAAGTTTTCCAGGTTCTAAGCGTTTTTTGGCTTTGATATTTTTTTCATCAAGTTTTAAAGCCCCTGTTTCACTTGAAAGTATGAGCATATCATCTTTTGTAAGATAATACCTTGAAGGACGAAAACCATTTCTATCCAAACTCGCCCCCATAATCACTCCATCAGTAAAAACTATAGCAGCAGGCCCGTCCCAAGGCTCCATCAATAAAGAATGATATTCATAAAAAGCACGCTTTTTGCTTTCCATATTTTCATTTTTATGCCAAGGTTCTGGCACCATCATCATAAAAGCTTCTTCTAAAGTACGACCATTTAGAGCTAAAAATTCTAAAGTATTATCAAACATTGCAGAATCACTGCTAGGCTTAGCTATGATAGGAAAAATTTCATCTAAATTTTCAAAATACTCACTTTGCATCAAGCCTTCTCTAGCTCTTATGCTATCAACATTTCCGCGTATGGTATTAATCTCTCCATTATGCACCATATAACGGTTTGGATGGGCTCTTTCCCAACTTGGGAAGGTATTAGTCGAAAAGCGAGAATGCACCAAAGCGATGGCTGATTTCATATTGACATCTTTAAAATCAAGATAAAAATCGCTCAATTGAGTTGAAAGAAGCATTCCTTTATAAACTATGGTGCGTGAAGAAAAACTTGAAAAATAAAATTTTGGCACATTAATAGCTCTTTTTTCTATAAGGCGACGCGTACTATAAAGCACTCTTTCAAACTCAAGTCCTGCACTTATTTTACTTGGTTTTTTCACAAAGGCTTGTAAAAAATAAGGCATAGCTTTTAAAGCACTTGCACCTATATCGCTAGGATTAAAAGGCACTTCTCTAAAACCTAAAAATTCAAGTTTTTTATCCTTTAAACCTTGTAAAAATATCTCTTTTGCTTCTTCTTTTGCATCAGTATTGGGTGATAAAAACATCTGTGCTACGGCATAATCACCCTTTTTAGGAAGTTCAAAACCCAATTCTTGAGTTTTAAAAAAATCATGTGGAATTTGGATCAAAATCCCCGCCCCATCACCTGAATTTTCTTCAGCTCCTGCACCACCTCGGTGCTCAAGATTCATCAAAATTTCTAAAGCATCACAAATAACCTTATAAGAAGCAATACCGCGTATATTAGCAACTGCAGCGATACCACAGGCATCGTGTTCGTTCTTTGGGTGATATAAACCTATGCTTTGATTATTTTCTAGGATATTTTCTAAATCCATTTTGCTCTCCTTATAAGACTGATTTAAATTTTGTTAGCTTTATAAGGATTATAGCATACATTTTTTTAAAATCGATATAATTTTTATCTTAAAAATAAATAAATTAAAAAATATTTTGATAGATTTGTAAAAATTATAAAAACATGGCGATAATACTACCTAAAATCAATAATGGGCCATTATAAAAAATAAAAGTTGGTATGCAAGTATCTTTAATGTGATCGTGTTGTTTATCAGCATTTAATCCTACAGTAGTTCCCATGGTTGTTTCACTGGCTGGACTTCCTGCATCTCCTAAAGCTCCTGCTACTCCTAAGATAAATATAATAAGTGCTGTACTAAAACCAAGTTCCAAACAAATAGGACAAAAAAGCGTAGCTATGATAGGTATAGTTCCAAAAGAAGTACCTATACCCATAGTGATGATAAGTCCTATTAAAAGCATGAAAAATACTGCTAAAAATTTACTTTGCTCCATCCAAGGAACGACTGAATTTACAAGATCTACTACTGATCCACTTTCTTTTAAAACTTCTCCATATCCTGCAGCAACAAGTATAACAAAAGCTATAAAACCCATCATTTTAAGCCCATCATCAAAAACTTCATTGACTTTTGAAAATTCAACTCCACCCAAAATAACCATTAAAACAAAACCCAAAAGCCCTGATAAAGGTAAATTCATAGTCAAAATTTGCAAAATTAAAGTTAAAACAAGCCCAGCTAAAACACCCCATTCTTTACGCGTCATTTCAAGATTTTCTAAATCCACTTTAGCAATTTCTACTTCTTGATACTCTCTTGACTTACGATAAAACACAAAAAGCGCTAGAAAAAGTCCTGCTATCATACAAATAGCAGCGAAATACATAGTATTTGTAACATCATTTAAAGATACACTTACATTATTTGCATTTAAATTATCTTTTAAAAGATCTTGAAAAGTAAGTCCAAAGCCTACTGGCAAAACCATATAAGGCGTAGTAAGTCCAAAAGTTAAAGCACAAGCAACCGCTCTACGATCGATTTTAAGTTTATTAAAAAGACTTAAAAGAGGTGGAATCAACAAAGGTATAAAAGCCACATGAATAGGAATTAAATTTTGAGAAAAACAAGAAATCAAAGCTATAGACAAAAGCAATAAATATTTTTTATGAGATATAAAATGACTTACTATCTTAATCAAATATGCAGTTAAATTTGTCTTTGAAATCGCTGCGGCAATGGCCCCTAAAAGTATATAGCTAAGAGCTGTTTTTAAATTTTCTTTCATTCCGCTTATAAGTATATTCATAGTATCTACGAGTTCAAGATGAGAAAATACACCTGCAACAAGAGCTGAGATCAAAAGACTCAAAAGTACATTAAAACGAAACAAACAAAGTAAAGTCATCAAAACAACACTGATAATGATAGGATTAGTAAGTAAAGTCAAAATTATTCCTTAAATAATTTTAAAAATTTAATTGTAGAAAAAACTTAGTTAAAATGTAATAAAACTCGAACATATAATGATTTTATTTTAATATGCAAAATTATAAAAATAATTATTTTTTTTAATCAAAAAGATTAATATAATCAATTATTTAAATTCCTAAAATTTATAATAAAATAAAAAAATCATAAAAATATAAGGATATTTCAATGAAACAAAACAATCAAAAAGAAGATCGCAGAAATTTCTTAAAAAATATAGGATTTGGTTTGCTTGGCATCAGTGTATTGTCAAATTTTTCTTTTGAGAATTTTTTAGGAAGTAAGGCTTTGGCAAAAGAATTGCCTGATTTTAAAATAGAAGGTAAAAAAGATCTTATCTACCATGGCGAAAAACCATTAACAGCAGAAACTGAAATTTATGCTCTTGATTCTGATTTTACCAAACCTGAAAATTTCTTTGTTAGAAATAATGGCTTACCACCAAGCCTAGAAACGATAAAAGAAAGACTTCACAAAGGTTGGACTTTAGAAATCGATGGAGAAAGCATTATCAATAAAAAATCTTACACCATAGAAGATTTAAAAAAGAAATTTAAAACCTATACTTATGCCTTAACAGTTGAATGCGGTGGAAATGGTAGATCCGAAGTTATACCTAGCACAAAAGGAACTCAATGGGGTTATGGTGCAGTAGCTTGCGGTAGATGGACAGGAGTACGTTTAAAAGATATTTTAAAAGATTGTGGCATCAAAAATGATGCGGTTTATATCGGATATTATGGCATAGATACAAAATTAAATGGTGAAGAAACTTCACCTATTAGTAGAGGAGTTCCTATTTCTAAAGCTTTACAAGATGAAACTCTAATAGCTTGGGCTTATGAAGGCAAAGATATTCCTTTAGTCAATGGCTATCCACTTAGACTTGTTTGTGGTGGTTACCCTGCAAGTACAAGTGGTAAATGGCTTTATAAAATTTCAGTAAGAAATAAAATTCATGATGGTGAAAAAATGGAAGGTTCTTATAAAGTTCCTGTAAATCCGGTAAAACCAGGAGATTTTAACTATAAAGGCGAGATGAAAATCATAGAATCAATGCCTATAAGATCTGTAATTACTAATATCAAAAATGGTTCTGAAATAAAAGCAAATAAAAAATTTGAAGTTAGAGGTAAAGCTTGGGCTGGAGAACTTGAAGTTAGTGAAGTTTATATAAGCAATGATTATGGCGTAACATGGACTAAAGCAAAGGTAGAAAAACCATTAAATAGATTAGCATGGCAAAAATGGAGTGCTCAAATATCAATACCAACAAAAGGATATTATGAAATTTGGGCAAGAGCTATCGATAGTCAAGGTAACAGTCAACCTATGGTTTTAGCACAGTGGAATCCAGGAGGATATATCAATAATGCATGCCATAGAGTTAATATTTATGGAGTTTAAGTATGAAAAAAATTATATTGATCTTAGCATTGTTTTTAAGTGCAAGTTGGGCTCAAAATCTTGAAATTAACCCTGATACAGGATTGATTATCGATCCTGATTCACCTTTAGTGGAAGCAAATTGTTTAGCTTGTCATGGATCCAATCTCATTACTAATATGCATGCAAGTAGAAAAGCTTGGTTAGCAGCTATAAGATGGATGCAAGATAGTGAAGGACTTTGGGAAATAGAACCTGAAGATGAAGAAAAAATTTTAAATTATCTTGAAAAATATTATGGAGAAAAATACGATACAAGAAGAAGAATTCCTCTAGCTATACTCTTACAAAACAAAACTCATTGAAGAAATCATTTCTTCAATGATAAATTTACACATCCAAATGCTTTACATCTTTAGCGTGTGCTTGGATATAATCGCGTCTTGGTTCAACCTCATCACCCATAAAGAGATTAAAGGTATCATTTGCACTTTGTGCATCTTCAATAGTGATTTTTAAAAGTCTTCTTACACTTGGATCCATTGTGGTTTCCCAAAGTTGCTCAGGATTCATTTCCCCTAAACCTTTATAGCGTTGTATAGTAGCACCTTTTTTAGCATTGGTTTCAACATCTTCAAGAACTTCTAAAATATCTTTATCAAATTCCAAGCCTCTATCTTTAATCTTATCAAAAATATAATTTGCTTCTTCATATAGTGGATGAGTGAAAAGTTCTTCATTGATCACAAGTTCTTCTAAGCCATTTTGAGTTTGAACGAAAGCTCGAATTTCATTTTCGTTGATATAATGATTTAAGATATTGTGTCCTTGTGTTTCTAAAAATTGTTTGATTACACTAAATAATTCTTCATTATTTCCTTTAACTAAATTTGAATTTTCTATCATATAGCGTATCACAGAAATCACATTAAAACGCTTTTCAAGATCTTTTAAAATCGCACGATAAGCTGCAACGATTTTTAAATAATCTTTTAAATCATTCATTCCTATACCTTCATAGTTTAAACCTTCTATTCCTGTTTCTATCAGGTATTCGCTCAAAGCTTTTTCATCCTTTAAATAAATTTGCTTTTTAGCTTTTTTATAAAGATATAAAGGTGGTTGTGCTAGATAAATATGTCCATTTGCTACAAGTTCATTCATAAAACGGAAGAAGAAAGTTAAAAGCAAGGTTTGTATATGTGATCCATCAACATCCGCATCTGTCATGATGATGATTTTATGATATCTAAGTTTTGAAAGATCAAAATCTTCACCTATACCACAGCCAAAAGCGGTAATCATATTTTGAATTTGCTCAGATTTTAAAATTTTATCTAATCTTGCTTTTTCAACATTTAAAATTTTACCACGCAAAGGCAATATAGCTTGAAAAGATCTTTCTCTACCTTGTTTTGCAGAACCTCCTGCAGAATCCCCTTCCACAAGATAAATTTCACTTTCACTTGGATCTTTACTTTGACAATCAGCTAATTTCCCTGGTAAAGTTCCTACGCTTAAACTTTCTTTTTTACGCGTTAATTCTCTAGCTTTTTTCGCTGCTTCTCTTCCTCTAGCTGCCATTAAGGCTTTGTTCATTATAGCTTTAGCTTCGATAGGATTTTCTTCAAAATATTTAGTCAAATATTCAAAACTTGCTTTTGAAACTATAGGACGCACATAAGTTGAACCAAGTTTTCCTTTGGTTTGTCCTTCAAATTGTGGTTCAGGCACCTTTACACTCACAATAGCGATCAAACCTTCACGCACATCATCACCCGTGATTTTATTATCCTTTTCTCTAGCACTTGCATTTGCTTCTATATAGTTACTTATCACACGAGTTAAACCCATTCTAAAACCAGCTTCGTGTGTTCCACCATCTGGAGTTTTGATATTATTTACAAAAGAGAGTAAATTTTCACTATAAGTATCATTGTAAAGCAAAGCTACTTCAACATTCACATCTTCTTCATCTACGCTAAAGAAAATTGCTTTAGTTAAAGCTTCTTTTTTATTTAAGTCTGTAACAAACTGAGAAATTCCACCTTCAAAGTGAAAACTTTCATGTTTGCCTACGCGGTTATCTTTAAAATTTATAGTGATTTTTGGATTTAAGTATGCAAGTTCACGAAATCTTTTAGCCAAAATTTCATAATCAAATTCAGTCACTTCAAAAATTTGATCATCAGGCCAAAATTCTATAGTTGTTCCTGTTTTTTTACTTTTTCCTATCACACCAAATTCACTGATAACTTTACCTTCTGAAAATTCTTGACGATAAATTTCTCCATTTCTTTCAACTGTAGCTACAAGTTTTTTAGAGAGTGCATTTACAACCGAAACCCCAACACCGTGCAAACCGCCTGAAACTTTATAAGTATCTTTATCGAATTTTCCCCCTGCATGTAGGACAGTTAAAACAACAGTTAAAGTTGGCATATTTTCAGTTGGGTGCATATCAACAGGAATACCACGACCATTATCACTAACTATACAGCTTCCTTCAGTAGTGATTTCTACATCTATAGTATCACAATGTCCTGCCATAGCTTCATCGATAGAATTATCCACAACTTCATAAATCATATGATGAAGTCCGCCTATGTTTGTATCTCCTATATACATACCTGGGCGTTTTCTAACAGCTTCTAAGCCTTTTAGGACTTTAATATTACTCGCACCGTAATTTTCTTGCATATTTTTCCTTTATCTTTTACTTGTTTTATTACAAAATCATAGGCATGATAATCATTGATAGTCCTTGGGATTTGACTATAAATGCTGAATTAGGTTCATTTACACTTAAAGTGAATTTTTCTTCTTCTATAGAAGTTAAAAAATCAAGTAAATATTTGATTTTTATAGTAAGATTAAATTCTTCACTTACTCCTGTTTGAATTTCAAGTTCTGTTTTTGCTTCCATATTGTCTAAACTTATACCTTCAAAGATGATTTTATCTTTGTTAAAATGAAGTCTCATTTTTTCAGTTACAACGCTGATTTTTTTAAGACTATCTATAAAATCTTCAGTTGAAAAACTGAGTTCTTGTTTGAAAGTTTTTGGTATAACTTTTTCATAATCTGGAAATTTATCATTGATAAGTTTTGTAAAGAATTCAAAATTTTCATTTTTAGCGATAAGCATATTTTGATCATAAAAAATTTCTATTTTTTCATAGAAAAGTTTTTGCATTTCCATGATAGCTTTTTTAGGGATACTAAAACTAAATTCTTGATTATTTGCTTTTTCTAAAGTATAGATTGCAAGGCGTTTTGTATCAGTTCCTACGAAGTTAATTTTATCTGTTTTTATATCTAAAAATGCACCATTTAAGGAGTATTTTGGGTTGTTTGTATCAATACTTGGTAATATCTTTTTAAGAGAACGACTTAAGTCACTTGAATCAATGTCAAATTGGTTTTTTCCTTCTGTATTTGGAAAATTTGGAAAATCTTCATGATTAAACATAGGAAGTTTGTATTTTGTGCTTTTTTGTCTTATAAATAAAAAATTATCAATGGTTTCTAAAACAACTTCTTCATTGTTTAAGCTTTTAATAACATCTGCAATACTTTTTGCGTTTGCAGTAGCAAAACCACTTGATTCTACGCGGATTTTTTTTATCTTATAGTTGATACCTATTTCATAATCACTAGCTCTAATAAGAAGTTTATCTTCATCAGCATGAAAAAAAAGATGAGAAGTAATGGTGCTTGAGTCTTTTTTTTCTACATAAGCATTACATAAAATCACTGCAGATTCTAAAGTATTTTTATTGATACTTAACTTCATTTTTTCTCCTTGGTTTATTTTAATTTTAAATTCGTTGTAATAATAAGCTTGTTGAAATTGTGAAATTCTTCAAAGCAAAATAATCAAATTTGTATTTTATCATACTTTGCTTAATTTCTTTTTTTCACACTCTAGAATTTATTTTTCACATCCTTTCACTTAACTTTGACTTTTAACAAGAATTTTGTTTTTAAGTTCTTCGATTTTTGCTTTTAAAGAAGCATCATTTTCTATCATTTCTGTGATTTTTTTAACATTATGTGAAATAGCTGTATGGTCTTTCATTTCAAAATAATTCGCAAGTTGTGGCATAGTCAAAGCCGTAAGTGCCCTAGCTAGGTAAATCACAATGCGTCTTGCTGTGACTATATTTTGAGTTTTTTTATTGGATTTCACATCGCTTGGTTTGATGTTAAATTCTTTACATACCAAAGATAAAATGTCATCTATAGTGATATTTTCTTTCTTTTCTTTGATATGATCTTTCATCACACTTTTGGCAAGTTCGAGTGTGATTTCTTGTCCTAGTATGGTTGCATAAGCATTTAAACTTATGATGATACCTTCGATTTCTCTTATATTATCCCCTAAAGAAGTAGCGATATAGTTTATGATATCATTAGAAAGATTGATATCGTTAAATTCACATTTTTTTCTTATGATGGCTATTTTTGTATCTAGTTGAGGTGGAGTTATATCAGCTATGATCCCATGTGCAAAACGACTTTTTAAGCGTTCGGTTATACCTTTTAGCATGTTGGGTGGATTGTCTGAAGTCATGATGATTTGTCCATCGTTATTTTTGATTTCATTAAATATAAAGAAAAATTCTTCTTGAATTTTATCGGTTTTTCCTAAAAACTGCACATCATCTATAAGCAAAACATCGCAGTTTCTATACTTTTCATGAAATTTATCTAAAGAGCCATTTTTTAAATTTGAAGTAAAATCATTGATAAAATTTTCACTCGTAGCATAAATAACTTTTTTTCCCATTTCTAAGCTTGCATTTCCAACTGCTTGAAGTAAATGTGTTTTTCCAAGTCCTGTAGGCCCATAAACAAAGATAGGATTATAAAGTTTTCCAAGCTTATCTTTATGTGTTATAGCTTTACATGCTCCATAAGCGTATTTGTTAGAATCCCCTACAACAAAACTTTCAAAAGTAAAAGAAGGATTTAAAATCGTGCTTTGTGCTTTTATATGAGCTATGTCGATTTTTGTGCTTTTGTTATTTTGTTTAGCACTTTGTGCTTGTATATTTATGATGGCTTTATTTCCGCTTTGCACTTCATAAAAATGCGCGATTTTTTTGCCGTATTTTGTTTGTATGAATTTAGCCATGAGTTCATTTGGAGCGTTAAAAACCAAAAGATCTGCTTTGCTTTGTTTTTCGTTGAATTTTAAATTTGATAGATAGTTTTCGTATTCGTTTTCGCTTAATTCTTTTTTTAAATTTTCAAGTATTTGGCTTGGATTCATAATCTCTCTTTAAATTTTGCATAATGTATAAATTTTATCTTAAATTTCATAAAAAAAGGTTAAAATCCGCTTTTGTATTTTATTTTTCAAAAGGTATGAATTTGAAAATTTTAGGTATAGATCCAGGTTCAAGAAATTGCGGTTATGCTATCATAGAAGCTGACAAAGGAAAAAACATTCTCATAGAAGCAGGACTTATAAAGATAAAGCCAAGTACCTTACAGTATCAAATCACAGAGCTTTGCGAGGGTTTGGACTTGATTTTTAAAAATCATTCTTTTGATGAAGTGGCTATAGAAGATATCTTTTTTGCTTACAATCCAAAAACCGTTTTAAAACTCGCACAATTTCGCGGAGCCCTATCTTTAAAAATTCTTCAAATTCATGGAGATTTTGCAGAATACACTCCCTTACAAGTAAAAAAAGCCGTTACAGGAAAAGCCAAAGCAACTAAAGAACAAGTTGCTTTTATGGTAAAAAGGCTTTTAGGACTTAGTAAAGATATCAAGCCTTTGGATATCACAGATGCTATTGCAGTAGCTTTAACCCATGCAGCAAATTTAAGAGTTAGGGTGTGATTTTAGTAATTTTTATTACACAAAAGCCCAAAGCTTCATAAACTCCCAAAATACCTTTAAATTTTTTCTATAAATTTTTAAAAAATTCATAAAAAATTTCAAAAGTTGGAACAGAACTTGCTTGTAAACTTCACATAAACGCAAAAGTTTTTTAAAGCCAAAGCGTTAAATTTTTTAAAGCAATATTTTATAAAGGATTTAAGATGATGAGATCACTTTGGTCTGGCGTAAGCGGACTACAAGCACATCAAGTTGCGATGGATGTTGAAGGTAATAACATTTCAAATGTTAATACCACTGGTTTTAAATACTCCCGTGCAGATTTTGGGACTATGTTTAGCCAAACTGTGAAAATCGCTACAGCTCCAACTGATGGAAGAGGTGGATCTAATCCACTTCAAATTGGTCTTGGCGTTTCAGTAAGTTCTACAACTAGAATTCATTCTCAAGGTTCAGTTCAAACCACAGATAAAAACACTGATGTGGCTATAAATGGTGATGGTTTTTTTATGGTGAGTGATGATGGGGGGCTTACAAACTATCTTACAAGGAGCGGGGATTTTAAACTTGATGCTTATGGAAATTTTGTCAATAATGCCGGCTTTGTAGTTCAAGGGTGGAATATCAACTGGGATGATCAAACTATAGATAGTTCAAGAACTCCACAAAATATTTTTATCGATCCAGGTATGCATATCCCTGCAGCAAAATCCACAGAAGTAGCCATCAAAGCGAATTTAAATAGTGGTTTAAATATAGGAACTTCAAGTAGAAATCTTTATGCACTTGATTCTGTTCATGGATGGAATACTAAAACCCAAAGAGCAGAAGATGAAAATGATACAGGAACTACTCAGTTTTACACGACTTCTAAGAATGCTGTAGAAGTGACGGAAAAGGGTGTGGATGCGGGATCACTTTTTAATGCTAATGGACAGGGTTTAAATTTAAGAGAAGGTCAAGGAATTTGGGTGTCTTATGCGGATGCAAAATTTACTACAGATAAGCCAGCTAATGTTAATGTTTTTGATCCTAATAACCATACTAATCAAAATGGATCTATTTTTTGGGGTGATAAAGATAATGCTGTAATTTTGGATATTACCTTAAATGGTGTAAATATACAAAATGCAAATATTAGAAGTTTAGATGAAGCTATAGCTTATATCAATACCTTTACTGCACCAACGGATACAAGAGATGGAACAGGAGTTAAAGCTGTAAAAAAAGCAGATGGTTCAGGTATAGAATTTGTCAACGATAATGCCGATGGTACTACTGACAATATGAAAAATATTAATTTAACTGTTAATCAAGCTAATACTGCAGGGGAAAGACATGCAATCACTTGGAATGCCGGAAATAATAATTTTACAGCAACAAGTGCTAAAAACAATGCTAACTCTGTATGGATTCCAACAGCAGCTAATGTGAATGGTAACGCAGAGAGCATACAAATAATAACGGCTCATAAATATATTTATAGCTCTACCCCAGTTGATATTCCTCCTATGTATAATCCAGATGGTGGTCCAAATTTTATTGCTAATGGTAATCAAAGACCTACAGATCCTGCTTCTGCTAATTATTGGGATGCTATACAAGGAAGTTTAAAAAATGCTACTGAAAGAACTTTTAGAACCACAGAAGATTTAAGAGAGCTTTTGCAAAGAGATGCTAGATATGGAGTAGACTATGATGGAAATGGAAGTTCAGGATATGATGCTAATGATATCAATCAAGCTGTAAAAGTAGTGGTAACTGAAAATGGTAATTTTGCTATTTCTAACGCAAATGAAACTTCTACTATACCAGCTAATGCTGGTGCTGGTGCTGGTGCTGCTACAACAAATCCAAAAAATATGAGTTTTAATATAACTGCTTATAGTAATAAACAAGGAACTGTAAGTACCAATGATGCCTTTACTAAAATTTTTAAAGCTTTTGACGGAGTTTTAACAGTCGGAGGTCAGATCAAAGAAAGCGAACAACTTAAGCTTTCTGCTTTTTCAGCAGGACTTGAAATTTACGATTCCTTAGGTTCAAAACACACTTTAGAAGTGCAGTTTGTTAAGCAAAGCACCACTCAAGATGGGGGTAATGAATGGCAAATGATCATCCGTGTACCAGAACCTGCAGAGATTAACACTACAGGTGAAGGTCCTACAAATATCATCGTAGGAACAGCAAGATTTAATAATGATGGATCTTTAGCTAATTATACACCAAAAACGATAAATTTTTCACCAAATAACGGTGCTGCACCAAATCAACAAATCAAACTTTCCTTTGGAACAAGTGGAAGCAATGATGGCCTTGTAAGCTCAAATTCTGCTTCAACTCTAACAGGACAGGCAACTGATGGTTATACTTCAGGTAACTTAAAACCTGATGCTATCCGTGTGGATGACAAAGGTAATATCTTAGGTGAATTTACTAATGGCAAAACCTTTGCTGTAGCAAAAATAGCAATGGCTTCAGTGGCAAATAACTCAGGTCTTGAGGAAATTGGTGGAAATCTTTTTAAAGTCACTGCAAATAGTGGTAATATCGTAGTAGGCGAAGCAGGAACAGGAGGTCGTGGTGAAATGAAAACCTCAGCTCTTGAAATGTCAAATGTGGATTTAAGTCGTTCTTTAACAGAGCTTATTATCATTCAAAGAGGTTATCAAGCAAATTCAAAAACCATTTCAACGAGTGATCAAATGCTTCAAACTCTAATCCAGCTTAAACAATAATTTAAGCTTAGTATTCTATAAAATATTGTTTTTTGCTCCCTTTAAGGGAGCAAGCCTTGCTTTACAAGCCTATCTTGGTAGTCTTGTAATACTAGGCTTAGGCTTGAACTGCCTTCAATTTATTGCTAACTCACTCTTGCTAGGGGTGAGTTGCAATAAAATTGCATTTTCTTATCTGTATCATAATCGTTTTAAAAACTTATTTTGTTATAATTTTTGCTTGAATTTAAATTTAAGGAAAATCTATGCGTTATGGTGAAAAAGAAATCAAAGAATTTGATGTAGAAAATATGGAAATTTGGCCAAATGATGCGAAAAATGACTATATCATTAAAATCACTTTACCTGAATTTATGTGTTGTTGTCCGCGTTCGGGTTATCCTGACTTTGCGACGATTTATCTTGAGTATATGCCTGATAAATTTGTGGTTGAGCTTAAGGCGATAAAACTTTATATCAATACTTTTATGTATAGAAATGTTTCACATGAAGCAAGTATCAATGAAATTTACAATACTTTAAAAGATAAATTAAAACCAAAATGGATTAAAGTTGTGGGGGATTTTAACCCGCGTGGAAATGTACATACGGTGATAGAATGTCGTAGCGATATGGTAGTGCCAAAATAATATTTGAGTAAAATATTAACATATTTTTATGCAAAGATTAAGTATTTTATCAAAAATTCTTATTTAATCTTTGAAGAATATATAATATAAAAAGATCTAAATTTTTTAGATCGAATTTTATTATAAGGAGTTAGGTTATGAATAAAAAATTATTAAGCATTATCGCAAGTACTACTTTGTTTTCAAATTTGGCTTTAGCAGATGAGAATTCTGGTTTTTTTATAGGTGCTGATGCAGCTTGGATGCATGCTCAAGTAAAAAGTGAGTTAAAACATAAGAATACAAAGCAAAATTTTAATGGAGATATTTCAGGTAATATACCATCGTTTGGTCTAAAACTTGGATATCGTTTAAATGAAAATCATAGAATTTATGCTGGTTATAATTATTCTGATGAATTTAGTGATTTTATCAAAACTCCTAAAATTCAAATCGAAGGTGATTTTACTACACATAAATTTTTAACAGGTTATGATTTTACTCCTAAGCTTTTTGAAAAAACCAGAGCTGTTTTAGGTGTGTATGGAGGATATGCAAGAACAGATCTTACCTTAAAAACAAGCTTTTTATCTTTGTCGCAAAATTTTGACGGTTATTTTTATGGAGCGAAAATAGGTGCTTTATATGATTTGACACCACATAATGAAATAGAATTAGGCTTTAAAGCAGAGCAAATTCATTATAATTCTAGAAATTTTTATCAAAATAAAGTGGGTTCAAACTTTTACGATCCTAAACAAACAAATTATGGTGTATATTTAGGATATAATTATAAATTTTAATCTAATGCAAGTTTTTATAACTTGCATTAATGAAATCAACCTCCACCGATAAAGTATTTTTCAACATCATCAAGTAGTTTTTCACAAATTTGAGAATCTGTATTTTTTTCTACTACAAGATTGATATAAGTTTTAGTATCTCTGAAACTTCCTGCTGATTTTGAATTTTCACGAGTGAGTTTTTGATTCTCTTTAGTATATTCTATAGTGATGTTAAATTTTAGAGCAGCACTTGCTTCACCTAAATTCGTTTTTACTACTACATTCATTTTAGAAGCTTTAGCAAGTGTAGCTTGGGTTTTGTTTATGATCTCTTTAAAGCGTTGGCAAGATCGTATAAGTGTAGCGATAAATTTGTTATCAAGTCCTTCATAAGCTACTTTGAGTTTATTTTTGATATCTTTTGTACTTTCTTTTTCAGGGGCAACAAAAACCATATAAAAACCATTTTTTATAGTCACATTGTCTGTTTTTACATCGCGTCCACTTGACATAACTTTAACATAAATGGCATTATCAAGATAAACACGATCTACCATAGGCCCATAAATTTCGTATTCTTTTTTTCGGACTATGACTTCACGAGCTAGGACATTTAATTTCACATTGGCTTCGTGGATAACAGGTTCCATTTCTTTTTTAATCTCTAAGAGTTCTTTTAACATCAACTTCCTTTTTGTTACTTAAAATTACAATTATATCAATAATTTTCTTAATTTAAGAATTTTACAAACACATTTACTAAAAATATGATACATTAAGTATTAATTTTAACAAAGGAGGAAAAGATGAAACAAATTTTTGAAATTTCAAATTCAGTCCAACAAAAAAGTAAAGACAATACTTTTAATCTGCTACTGCAACTCTCACTCTAAAACTCAATTTTATTTTTAATCATTTTTTACATTTTTAATTTTTTATCATTGTTGTTAAGTTTTTGAATTTTTAATTCATTCAGTCTGTTTGGTTTTAAAGGATTAAATCATGAAAGATAATAAAATCATAATCTTTGATACCACTTTGCGAGATGGAGAACAAGCTTTAGGCAGTTCTTTGGGTATCAATCAAAAATTACAAATCGCTTTAGCGCTTGAAAATTTAGGCGTAGACGTTATAGAAGCAGGTTTTCCGGTATCTTCACAAGGGGATTTTAAAGCGGTGCAAAAGATCGCTTCTAAGGTTAAAAACTCAACTATTTGTGCACTTTCTAGAGCATTGGATAAAGATATAGATATGGCTTATGAAGCTTTAAAAGTGGCAAAGCATTTTAGAATTCATACTTTTATAGCCACTTCGACTTTGCATATGCAAGATAAATTAAAAAAAGATTTTGATGAAATTTTGTCTATGGCAAAAAGAGCGATTATAAGAGCAAGATCTTATACTGATGATGTAGAATTCTCATGCGAAGATGCAGGAAGAACTCTGATAGATAATCTTTGTTTTATGGTGGAAAATGCGATAAAAGCAGGCGCTAAAACTATAAATATCCCAGATACCGTAGGCTATACCTTGCCAAGTGAATTTGCTAATATCATCAAAATTTTATTTAACAAAGTGCCAAATATAGACAAAGCTATCATTTCTGTGCATTGTCACAATGACTTAGGTATGGCAACGGGCAATAGCTTAAGTGCTATTTTACAAGGTGCAAGACAGATAGAGTGCACTATAAATGGACTTGGCGAAAGGGCGGGCAATTGTGCTTTAGAAGAAGTGGTTATGGCGATAAAAACTAGGAAAGATTATTTAAAAGGTTTTTATACTGATATTAAATGTGAAAATATCTTTAAAACTTCAAAATTAGTTTCAGCTATCACTAATGAAAGCATACCTTCGCATAAAGCTATAGTGGGTAGCAATGCGTTTTCTCATAGTTCAGGCATTCATCAAGATGGAGTGCTTAAAAATAGGCAAATTTACGAGATCATAAGCCCTAGTGCCATAGGAATTCATGACAATCGTATGTTAATGACGGCAAGAAGTGGAAGGGCTATGATAAAAACTTGCCTTGAAAATTTAGGCTATGATGAAAATACTTATAATTTAGATGATGTTTATGAGCGTTTTTTACGCCTTGCGGATAAAAAGGGTCAAGTATATGATTATGATTTGGAAGCTTTGATGTTTTTAAGCTATGAAAATGAAGAAGAAAATGAATTTGTGATTGAAAAATTAAGCGTGATTAGTGGCAATATCCCAACTGCTTGTGTTTGTATGCGTATTAAAGAAGAGTTAAAAACTGAAGCTTGCACAGGAAATGGTCCTGTTGAAGCAGTTTTTAACTGCATTGCTAGGATAACAAATTTAAAGCCTGTGTTAAAAGCTTATAGTATCAATGCAAAAAGTTCAGGAGTAGATGCTCAAGGGCAAGTGGATGTGGATTTGGAATTTAAAGGGAGAAAATTCCATGGAAAAGGACTTTCAACAGATGTTATAGAAGCTTCAGCACAAGCTTTTGTGAGTGCTTACAATGCGATTTATCGCTCTTTAAAAGTAGAAGAAAGGAAAATGGCATGAAAACTTATAAAGTAGCTGTCTTAGCAGGAGATGGTATAGGGCCTTTGGTAATGAAAGAGGCTTTAAAAATTTTAACTTTTATCTCACAAAAATACAATTTTAGTTTTGAATTTAATGAAGCTAAAATAGGCGGTGCAAGTATAGATGCTTATGGAGTGGCTTTAAGTGATGAAACTTTAAAGCTTTGTGAGCAAAGTGATGCGATTTTATTTGGTTCTGTGGGTGGGCCTAAATGGGATAATTTGCCCATAGATCAAAGACCTGAAAGAGCCTCGCTTTTGCCTTTAAGAAAGCATTTTAATTTGTTTGCAAATTTGCGTCCTTGTAAAATTTATGAAAGTTTAACTCATGCTTCACCTTTAAAAAATGAGATTATCCAAAAAGGAGTGGATATTTTATGTGTTAGAGAGCTTACAGGTGGGATTTATTTTGGTAAGCAAGATTTAGGCAAAGAAAGTGCGTATGATACTGAAATTTACACTAAAAAAGAGATAGAAAGGATAACTCATATCGCTTTTGAAAGTGCAAGAATAAGAAAGAAAAAAGTGCATTTAATCGACAAAGCAAATGTTTTAGCAAGTTCTATTTTGTGGCGAGAAGTGGTGGCAAATGTTGCAAAAGATTATCAAGATATAAACTTAGAGTACATGTATGTGGATAATGCTGCGATGCAGATTGTAAAAAATCCTAGCATTTTTGATGTTATGCTTTGTTCAAATCTTTTTGGTGATATTTTGAGCGATGAGTTAGCTGCCATTAATGGATCTTTGGGTTTGTTAAGTTCAGCAAGTTTAAACGATAAAGGTTTTGGATTTTATGAGCCAGCAGGTGGAAGTGCACCTGATATAGCTCATTTAAATATAGCTAATCCCATAGCTCAAATTTTAAGTGCGGCTTTGATGTTAAAGTATAGTTTCAAAGAAGAACAAGCCGCACAGGATATAGAAAATGCTATATCTTTGGCATTGGCACAAGGAAAAATGACTAAGGATTTAAATGCTAAGTCGTATTTAAATACTGATGAAATGGGGGATTGTATTTTAGAAATTTTAAAGGAGAATAATAATGGCTAAAACTTTATATGAGAAAGTCTTTGATGCTCATGTGGTTTATGAAGGCAAAAACGAACTTCCTATACTTTATATCGATAGACATTTAATCCATGAAGTAACAAGCCCTCAAGCATTTTCAGGGCTTAAAATGGCTAAGCGTAGAATGGCAAGAGCGGATTTAACTTTGGCTACCATAGATCATGATGTTTCAACTAAAAGCGTGGATTTAAATGCTTGTTCTGATATGGCAAAAGAGCAAATTACAACTTTGATGCAAAATACTAAGGAATTTGGAGTAAGGCTTTTAGGACTTGGAGATAAAAATCAAGGCATAGTTCATATAGTAGGTCCTGAGCTTGGCTTTACTTTACCTGGGGTTACTTTAGTTTGTGGGGATTCTCATACGGCAACACATGGGGCTTTTGGAGCTTTAGCCTTTGGTATAGGCACGAGTGAAGTAGAGCATGTCATGGCAACGCAAACTTTAAAACAAGCCAAACTTAAAACTATGAAAATCGAATGTAAAGGGCAGTTTCAAAAAGGCGTTTATGCTAAGGATTTGATTTTGTATTTGATCGCACAATACGGCACAGCAAAAGGCACAGGTTATGCTATAGAATTTTGTGGAGAACTTATAAAAAATTTAAGCATGGAAGCTAGAATGACTCTTTGTAATATGGCTATAGAATTTGGAGCTAAAGTAGGTATGATAGCTCCTGATGAGATCACTTTTGAGTATATTAAGGGAAAGGAATTTGCACCTAAAGGAGAAGAATTTCAAAAGTATTGCGAGTATTGGAAGAGTTTAAGAAGCGATGAAGGAGCAAAATATGATGAGAGTATTACTCTAGATGTAAGCAAGATAAAACCACAAATTAGCTATGGAACAAACCCTTCGCAAGTGATTGGTATAGATGAAAAAATTCCAAAAATAAGTGATTTTAAAAATCAAAGTGAGCAAAAATCTTTGCTTGATGCTTTATCTTATGTAAATTTAGAGCAAGATCAAGTTATAGAAGGGGTAAAAATCGACATTGTATTTATAGGATCTTGCACAAATGGGCGTTTAGAAGATCTTAAAATAGCCGCTGATATCTTAAAAGGGCGCAAAATTCATAAAAATGTTAAAGCTTTAATCGTGCCTGGTTCAATGCAAGTAAGAAAAGAAGCTGAAAATTTAGGACTCGATAAGATTTTTATCGAGGCAGGGTGTGAGTGGAGATATGCAGGGTGTTCTATGTGTCTTGGTATGAATGATGACAAAGCAAATTCAGGTCAAAGAGTTGCTTCAACTTCAAATCGTAACTTTGTAGGCAGACAAGGTAAAGGTTCTATCACTCATTTGATGAGTCCTGCAAGTGCGGCAGCTTGTGCCATAGAAGGTGTTATTTGTGATAATAGAAAGTATTTAGGAGTTTAATATGCAAAAATTTATTATACATAAAGGTATAGCTTGTCCTTTAGAATATGCCAATATAGACACAGATCAAATTATACCTAAGCAATTTTTACTTGCAGTGTCTAAGCAAGGTTTTGGCAAGCATTTGTTCCATGATTTGCGTTATTTAGATGATAAAGAAAGTGTTTTAAATATGGATTTTAATCTCAATAAAAAAGAATATCAAAATAGCTCTATTTTGGTGAGTTTTGAAAATTTTGGTAGTGGCTCTTCAAGAGAGCATGCGCCTTGGGCTTTGGTTGATTATGGTATTAGAGCTATTATCGCACCTTCTTTTGCGGATATTTTTAAAAACAATGCCTTAGGAAACGGTTTGCTCACTATAGAACTTGCTAAAGATGAGGTTTTGGAAATAGTTGATGAGTTAAAAAAATCCCAAGATAAAAATATAGAAATTTCTTTGTTGGAAAAAAGAGTATTTTTTAAAGATAAGATTTTTTCTTTTGATTTAGATGATTTTCACAGAATTTGTCTTTTGGAAGGGCTTGATAATATAGCTTTAACTTTAAAACATGAAGCACAAATCAAAGCCTATGAAAAAAACTCAAAAAGCTTTTTGGTTTAGAATTTTTTCATAAGCTAAAAAAGGATCTTGGTAATTAGGTATGTCAAAGTTTCCACAAAAATTAAAATCAAGCTTTTTAAAAAGCGAATTCATAGGAAAATTTTTACTATGAGTATCTGCTCTTAAACTTGCCTTGTGATTTTCCAAGGCAAAATTTTCGCAAAAATTTAAAAGTTTTTGTGCCACGCCTTTGCCTTTTGCCTTTTGTTTGACAGCTAAACGGTGTAGATAAAAGGCTTTATCATCATAATTTTTGTTAAAAATAACTTGTTTGTAAAATTCAGGTTCAAATTTTTCATTGATACAGATAAAGCCTAAAATTTCATCATTTTCTTTAAACACATAAAGTTCTTGTGCTTGTATATCTTCTTGAAAAACTATTTCATTGGGATAATTCTCATCCCATTGGTGAAAATTCATAGTTTTCATAGCATTTAAAGCATCTTTTGTGATTTCAAGTATAGAATTTAAATCTTTATTGACGGCTTTTTGTATGATAGTGTTTTGCATGATAATCCTTTGTATAAGGAAGGGTGATGGTGGCTCCGATTGGACTTGAACCAACGGCCACTACCATGTCAAGGTAGTGCTCTACCAGCTGAGCTACGGAACCATATGGTGGAGCATAGCGGGTTCGAACCGCTGACCCCAACGCTGCCAGCGTTGTGCTCTCCCAGCTGAGCTAATGCCCCTTTATAAGTCTGAGATTTTATCGCAATATTACTTGTTTTTGGCTGAAAACTAAAATCAAATTTTTAATTTATGATGTAATATATGTATAAAAAGATTTATTTTTTATGAAAAATTAGAGAATTAATGAGAGTAATTTTACTATTTGATTAATTCTAAAATATCTCTTTTTTTGTTAAGTTCAAGTTGTCTAGAATAATAAAAATATTTGGTCAAAACCAAAATTCCTATATGGAATTCTTTTTTCTTATCTAAAAATTTCTTAATATATTGATGAGCATTATTAATAATTTCCAATGCATCTTTTGGGCGACTTTTAAAATATTCAATTACTGCTGACAAATTCTCATTATCAATCAAAGCAAAGTGATAATTTGGTTTTAAAGTTCCTTCCATAAACCAAGTTTCGCAAGTTATTTTTGGAGCTAAAACTAAAGAATTAGAATTCATAGCCCATTTTAAGTTGCTTGCTACATCGTTACCCTCTAAAGAAATTATAAATTTATATTTCATTTGTTCTTTTTTGTTTAAAAAGTTTTTTTTCCATTGGCTAGGTTGTTTTGAAGTATCTCCTATATCGCAAAAAGTTCTACCAAAATAAGAATCAAAAAATTCTTTTCGATGATTTTGATATACTGCTCCTCTAAATATTGCTATATCCTTTTTATTTTCATAGTTTATGTTATCTTTTAAAAAGCAAAAGTGCCTATTTTTATCAAGTTTTAATAAAATATTATTTATATTATTTTCCAAAGATCTCGATTTGCAAATAGTTGCTTCTTTAAAAGTATGTCTTACATCGCCAAATTCTTTATTCCATAAAAATTCATCTTTAAAGTATTTACTGATTTCATAAGCATCAAAAGCATAAGAGGTGCTTTTAAAAGGAAATTTTCCTATTTTTTCCTTTGCTGTAGGTGTAAAAAATTCATTTATTTGATTATAATATTTAACTCGAGTTTGTATTTCTTCTAAGTCTTTAATATTGTATTTTAAAATATCATTAAAAATTTTATCTAAATTTATTTGAAAAAAATATCTTGGTATAAAAGATATTCCTATTCCTCTTAAATTCATCAAAAGTCTTGATTGTAGCATTATAAAAAACCTAATAAATAAAATTTTTAATATTTTATCAAAAATTTAAGAATTTATAAACAATAAAATAACTTTTGACAAAACAATAGTATTTTAAATATTAAAAATAAGAATGGCAGACAGGAAGGGATTTGAACCCTCGAAAGCTTGCACTTTACACGCGTTCCAGGCGTGCTCCTTCAACCGCTCGGACACCTGTCTATGAAATAAAGCGTTTATTATATCTATAAAAGCTTTAAAAATAAAGAAATTTTTTAAATATTGAAAATAAAATTATTTTTTTAAAAATCAGAAAATTTTTAGTAAAAAGTAGTATAATTATATTTTTATTTTTAGTCAGGGTAGCTCAGCTGGTTAGAGCGCTGGTCTCATAAGCCGGAGGTCGGGAGTTCAAGTCTCCCCCTTGACACCATTAAGTGTAATAATTATTTTTTTTCTTTTGTTACTACAAAAACAATTCCACCAAAACCTATAATTACAACAGCTGTTATAAAAATGATTTCAAAAATATCTAGCATTGTCATTGTTCTTTTGCCCTTTCTTTAAGCTGTCCACAAGCAGCTGAGATATCAAGCCCTTTACTTTCTCTTATAGTACAAGTTACACCTTTATTGCTGAGTAAATCTTGAAATTTAATCGCGTTTTCTAAACTAGGGCGTTTATATAAACCTCCTTCATGTGGATTAAAGAGTATTAAATTCACTTTGGCTTTAATACCATTTAAAAGCTTGACTAATTCTTTAGCGTGTTCAAGCTTATCATTGATACCATCAATTAAAAGATATTCAAACATCACTCTTTTTCTTTGATCTATAGGAAATTCACGCACCGCATCCATAATCGCAGCGATATTATAAGCTTTATTGATAGACATAAGTTCGGTTCGAAGCTCATCATTAACCGCATGCAATGATATAGCAAGTAAAACACCTAAATTCATTTGACCTAATTCTTTGATTTGTTTTGCCAAACCGCTAGTACTGATGGTTTGACGGCGAGGACTTATAGCAAGTCCCTCATTTTGCGCTAAAATTTTTACCGCTTTAGAAACATTTTTAAGATTATCCAAAGGCTCGCCCATACCCATATATACTATATTTACACGGCGTTCATAAGGGATATTGTTTTGTTTTTTGATCCATAAAATTTGTCCGACTATCTCACCTGCACTTAAATTTCTTTTCAAACCACCCTTGGCAGTAAGACAAAAACTACATCCACTTTTACAACCTACTTGAGAAGAAACACAGATAGTATATCTCGCATGAGAAATTCTTTTGCCTTCTGCGTCTATTTTTTCTTCTTTCATAGGCAAAAGCACACTTTCTATCCTTAAACCATCAACGAGTTCAAAAAGATATTTTATACTTCCATCTTTACTTTGCTCATTTTTAACACATTTTACGGGAGAGAAATGAAAATTTTGCGCAAGTTCTAAACGTAGATCTTTTGGTAAATTTGACATATCGGAAAAATTATTGGCGTATTTTTGATAAATCCATTGATAAATTTGTTTCACGCGAAACATCGGTTTGATTTTTTCTCCTAATTCTTCAGGTAAAAAATCTAAAATATTAACAAGCTCTTTCAAAATTATTTTCCTTTTTTGAATTTTTAAATATAATGATATTTTTTTAAGTATTCTTCTAATTTTTCTTTTGCCTTTTGATGATTTTTTATAAAATCTTCGTGAGCGTTTTCATTGCAAAAATTTGTTGCACACAAAATACACTCTGCATCAATATTTAAATTTTTAGCTACGCTCAAAACAGAAAAGGCTTCCATATTTTCTGCAAAAAAACCTAATTTTGAAAATTCTTTTGCTGCTTTTGAATTTTGACAAATATAATTTGAAGAATTGATTTTTATTGTTTCACGAGAAACATTTTCTTTTTCTAAGCAAATTTCATATTTTGCAGGAGTATAAAATGCATGTGAAATTTTAGAAAATTCTACATTAAAAGCGTGCGAACTTCTATAAATTTCTAAAATCTCTCCCTTATCATAAAGCCCACAAGTTCCTATAAATATAAGTTTTGATGGTTTTTCTTTGAAGTAAAGTTGACTCAAATGAAAAGCTGACTCAACCAAACCTATGCCTATAGCTTTTGCAAAAGAAAAATTTTCATTTCCACCCGCACAAACAATCATTTTGATCCTTATGAAATTTTACAAAAATAATTCTACCTAAAAAGACTTAATTAAGAATTTTTAGATAAAATTATTTCTTATGGTTAAAGCAAAAAAACAATACGGACAAAATTTTTTAATCGATAAAAGCGTATTAGCAAAAATCATCCAAGCCATACCCAAAGAGATGAACAATATCATTGAGATTGGGCCTGGCTTAGGTGATTTAACGCAAGAACTTTTAAAAATTTCTCAAGTAAAAGCTTATGAAATCGATAATGATCTCATACCTATTTTAAAAAAGAAATTTCAAAAAGAACTTGAATGTGGAAAATTTAACTTGATCCATCAAGACGCAAGCGAAGCTTTTAATCCTAGTCTTGATGAAAAACCATATTTTTTGGTTGCAAATTTGCCTTATTATGTTGCAAGTCACATTATATTAAAAGCTTTAGAAGATAAAAATTGTCTAGGGCTTATTGTAATGGTACAAAGGGAAATGGCTGAAAAATTCTGCGCTAAAGAAGGAAATAGTGAGTTTTCTTCCTTAGGTGTTTTAAGTGCAATGATTTGCGAAAGAAAAATACTTTTTGATGTTGATCCACAATGTTTTAATCCTCCACCAAAAGTTATGTCAGCGGTGATGAGTTTGATTAAAACTAAGGATTTTGATGAACTTTGCGAAATAGAAAATTTCAAAAATTTTCTAAAAGATTGTTTTAAAGCTCCTAGAAAACAACTCTTAGGAAATTTAAAAACATATAAAGCAAAAGTTTTAGAAGTTTTAAGCACTCTTGGCTTAAAAGAAAACATCAGACCACATGAAATTTGCGTTGATTTATACCTTAAAATTTATGACAAATTAAAGGATGAATATGGACGAAAACAAAGAGATAAATAAAAACGAACAAAATCCGAACTCAAATTCAAAAAACAATAAACGCTATAAATATAAAAATCGTAGAAAAAAATTAGCTGATTCTTTGCAAAATGAAAATGATACTCCAAAAATTGATCAAAATTCCAACAAGGAAAATTCTGAAAACTCAGAAAATAAAACTGAGAAAAAAAAGAAGAAAAATCGCAATCTTCCTTCAAAACTCACAGGTAATGAAGATTGGCAAATCGCTCTTGCAGAATGCATAGAAGCTAACCGTGTTTCACATGAAAACCGCTTACACCCTTTAAAATATAATAATTCTAGCGAGCATAAAATCCGCATCACTCCTTTAGGAGGTTTAGGAGAAATTGGTGGAAATATCAGTGTTTTTGAAACCAATAAAGATGCAATTATAGTAGATATAGGTATGAGTTTTCCTGATGGAACTATGCATGGGGTAGATATTATCATCCCTGATTTTGACTATGTAAGAAAAATTAAAGATAAAATTCGTGGTATAGTGATCACTCATGCACACGAAGATCATATCGGTGCAGTGCCTTATTTCTTTAAAGAATTCCAATTTCCTATCTACGCTACACCTTTGGCTTTAGGAATGATTTCAAACAAATTTGAAGAACATGGCTTAAAAGCAGAACGCAAATGGTTTCGCCCTGTAGAAAAACGCCGTGTTTATGAGATAGGCGAATTTGATATAGAGTGGATTCATATCACACATTCTATCATTGATGCTTCAGCACTTGCGATCAAAACAAAAGCAGGAACTATTATCCACACAGGTGATTTTAAAATTGATCAAACCCCAATCGATGGCTATCCAACAGACTTAGGACGTTTGGCACATTATGGAGAAGAAGGGGTTTTATGTCTTTTAAGCGATAGTACAAATTCGTACAAAGAAGGTTATACAAAAAGTGAAAGCTCTGTAGGGCCAACTTTTGATCAAATTTTTGCACGTACCAAAGGCAGGGTGATCATGAGTACTTTTAGTTCTAATATCCACCGTGTTTATCAGGCTATCACTTATGGTTTAAAATACGGCAGAAAAGTTTGTGTGATCGGTCGTTCTATGGAAAGAAATCTTTATACCACTATGGAATTAGGCTACATCAAACTTGATAGAAAAATTTTCATCGATGCTGATGAAGTAAGCAAATATAAAGACAATGAAGTGCTTATCGTAACTACAGGAAGTCAAGGCGAAACCATGAGTGCGCTTTATAGAATGGCAACTGATGAGCATAAATTTATAAAAATCAAACCTACAGATCAAGTGATTATTTCAGCTAAAGCCATACCAGGAAATGAAGCAAGTGTTTCTGCGGTGCTTGACTATCTTTTAAAAGCAGGAGCTAAAGTAGCGTATCAAGAATTTAGTGAAATTCATGTAAGCGGACACGCTAGTATAGAAGAGCAAAAACTTATGCTAACCCTTACCAAACCTAAATTTTTCTTACCGGTTCATGGAGAATACAATCACATCACTAAACACAAAGAAACAGCGATGAAGTGCGGTATCCCTGAAAGAAATATTTATCTTATGAGTGATGGCGATCAAGTAGAACTTTGCCAAAAATATGTCAAACGCATAAAAACCGTAAAAACAGGTAAAGTTTTTGTAGATAATCAAATCAACAAACAAATCGCCGATGATGTAGTTATAGATCGCCAAAAACTTGCAGATAGTGGCATAGTGGTTATTATCGCACAAATTGACAAAGCCACAAAAACACTGATCAATAAACCAAGAGTATTTAGCTATGGGTTAGTAGCTGACAAACACGATCATGCTTTTAGCAAAGATATGGCTGAAGTTTTAGGACAATTTTTCATCAATGTTAAAGATGAAGTACTCAATGATCCAAGATTTTTAGAAAATCAAATCCGCCAAGTCTTAAGAAAACATATCTTTAGAAAGATTAAAAAATACCCAACCATAGTTCCAACTATTTTTGTAATGTAAAAAAGGGCAAAAACGCCCTTTTAAGGAAGATCAAATGAGAATTAATAAATTTATATCCCATAACACTCGTTATTCACGCCGTGAAGCTGATGAACTTATCAAACAAGGCTTAGTAAAAATAAACAACAAAATTGCCCTTTTAAGCGATGAAGTTCAATTTGATGATAAAGTCTTTGTTAAGGGCAAAAGAGTGCAAAAAAGAACGCAATTTAGCGTGATAATCTACCATAAACAAAAAGGTGAAATTGTCAGTAAAAAAGACGATCGTGGAAGAAAAACTATATACGATACCTTGCCAAGACAATTTAGTACTTGGCTTAGCGTAGGTAGGCTGGATTATGCAAGCGAGGGCTTGCTTTTGCTTACAGATTCTCCTGTGATTGCTGATGCTTTAATGCATAGCGATTTAGAAAGAGAATACTACCTTAAAGTTAAAGGTACGGTGAGCAAACAAGTCATCGAAGCCATGCAAAATGGGCTTGAGATTAAAAATGAAAAAAAAGGCGCACACGCAAAAACCAAAATCACCTCTATGAGTTTTGCTCCTTTTATAGACTTTGAAATTTTTGGATCAAGTGGAGGTTATACTAAGCTTAGAGTGGTTATAAATGAAGGTAAAAATAGAGAGCTTAGACGCTTTTTTGGACATTTTGATCTTGAAGTCATGGATCTTAAGCGTGTTGCTTTTGGGGCTTTAGATCTTGGTATGTTAAAGGCGGGAAAACATCGCTATTTGGAAAATGGAGAATATGAAAAATTAAGAGATTTTTTGAAATTTAATGAAATAAGATATTGACCATTATATGCAAAAATTTAAAAAATAATGATAATTTTTAAATTCTAAAAATTCTATTTTTATCCTTTTTAAAAGGAAAATAATAGAAAAATTTCATCAAATTCCTTGACTTTGAAAACAAGATTTTATATACTCTCATTTCAATTTTTATAAATTGGTTAGTTTTTAACTAACGAGTTCTTTTTAAAGGAAATATTATGGAAAGAATTAGGCTTAAGCTAAAAGCTTATGACCATCGAGTACTAGACAGAACAGTTGCAGCAATCGTAGAAGCTGTTAAAAGAACAGGTGCGGATATCAGAGGTCCGATACCAATGCCTACTAAAATCAAACGCTATACAGTTTTAAAATCTCCACACATTAACAAAGATTCTCGTGAGCAGTTTGAAATAAGAATTCACGCACGTATGCTAGATATAGTAGCAGCGACTCCAGATACAGTTGATTCTTTAACTAAGCTTGATTTAGCGCCAGAAGTAAGCGTTGAAGTAAGAGCTATGGGTAAGTAAGGATAAGATATGGAATATATTGTAGAAAAAATCGGAATGAGCAGAACAATTACTAATCCAAGTATCGCTGTAACTTTACTAAGAGTTGTAAATGCAAAAGTATGTGAAGTTGAAGGCGGAAAGGCTTTAGTAGCATATCCAAAAGGTAAAGCAAGTAATAAATGTGTCGCAGGACAACAAAAAAAGTATAATCTTTCTGCAGAA
The DNA here is from genome assembly GCF_011068165.1 of Campylobacter sp. CFSAN093233. Taxonomy (NCBI): domain Bacteria; kingdom Pseudomonadati; phylum Campylobacterota; class Epsilonproteobacteria; order Campylobacterales; family Campylobacteraceae; genus Campylobacter; species Campylobacter sp. CFSAN093233. The sequence continues at coordinate 122,498 of NZ_JAAMWY010000007.1, read as the reverse complement.
TACAATAGATTTGCGACTTTAGAAGTAGCAAATACTGAAGCAGGAGATTTAGATGAAACTCCATTAAATGAAGCAAAAATTTTAAAAGTAAGCTTTAACACTAAAGGTAGAGGTTATAGCGGTGTTATGAAAAGACATAACTTCGCAGGGGGTCCAGCAAGTCACGGTTCTAGATTTCACAGACGCCACGGATCTATTGGCAATAGAGAATGGCCAGGTCGTGTTCAACCAGGTATGAAAATGGCAGGACACTATGGAAATACTAAAGTGACCGTTAAAAACGAAGTTGTATCTTATGATGCTGAAAACAAAATTTTAGTAGTTAAAGGTGCAGTACCAGGTTATAATGGTGCTATGGGTAAAATAAGGATTGCAAAATGAGTAAAGTAGTTGTTTTAAATGATAAATTAGAAAAAGCAGGTGAACTTGATTTACCTTCAAAATATGCGGAAGTAAATCCACACAATCTTTACTTATATGTAAAATCTTACCTTGCAAGTTTAAGAGCAAATACAGCTCATACTAAAGGTAGAAGTGATGTAAGTGGTGGTGGTAAAAAACCTTGGAGACAAAAAGGTCGTGGCGGTGCTAGAGCGGGTTCAACAAGAACTAACGTTTGGGTAGGCGGTGCGGTTGCTTTTGGTCCAACAAATGAAAGAAACTACTTCCAAAAAGTAAATAAAAAACAAAAAAGATTGGCGCTTGAAAGAGCTTTAGCAGATAAAGCAGCTAAGGGAGCGTTATTTACTGCTGATTCTTTGGCTATTGAAAGTGGTAAAACAAAAGATGCAAACGCTGTGATTAAAAAACTTGGCGTCAAAGATGCTTTAATCGTTAAAGATTTACTAGATGAAAAAACACTTTTAGCTTACAGAAATTTAGCAAATTGCTATGTAGTTGATGTAACTGAAGTAAATGCTTATTTAGTATCTGTATTTAATGCTGTTATCATAGAAAAATCAGCGTTAGAATCTATTACAAAAGAGGGATAATTATGGCAGATATTACTGATATAAAGACTATACTTTACACAGAAAAAAGTTTGAATTTGCAAGAGCAAGGTGTCGTAGTTATTCAAACTTCACCAAAGATGACTAAAACAGGCTTAAAAGCGGTTTTAAAAGAGTATTTTGGTGTAACTCCAAAAAGCATCAATTCATTAAGAATGGATGGAAAAGTTAAGCGTTTTAGAGGTCGTTTAGGTCAAAGAAACGATTACAAAAAATTCTATGTTAAGCTACCTGAAGGTGTTAGCTTAGAAAATACGGAGGCTTAAGATGGCAATTAAAACTTATAAACCATATACTCCAAGTAGAAGATATATCACAGGTTTAAGTTCTGAAGATATTACAGCTAAACCAAGTGTACGCTCACTACTTGTTAAACTTCCAGCACACGCGGGTCGTAACAGCTATGGAAGAATTACAAGTCGTCATAAAGAAGCGGGTGCTAAAAAACTTTACAGAATTATTGATTTTAAACGTCGTAAATTCGGTATAGAAGGCAAAGTAGAAGCAATCGAGTATGATCCATATAGAAATTGTAGAATTGCTTTGATTGCTTATAAAGATGGGGAAAAAAGATATATTCTTCAACCACGTGGATTAAGCGTTGGTGATATAGTTTCAGCTGCTGAAAGCGGACTTGATATTAAACCAGGCAATGCAATGAAACTTAAAAACATTCCTGTGGGTACTATTGTTCATAATGTTGAGTTAAAACCAGGTAAAGGCGGTCAAATGATCCGTTCCGCAGGTGCTTATGCACAACTTATGGGTAAAGAAGAAAAATATGTTATTTTAAGACTTGCAAGTGGCGAAATGAGACAAGTTTTAGCTGAATGTATGGCAAGTATCGGCGAAGTTGGAAATGAAGAATGGGCTAATGTAACTATCGGTAAAGCAGGTAGAAATCGCCATAGAGGTATACGCCCGCAAACTCGTGGTTCTGCAATGAACCCAGTAGATCACCCGCACGGTGGGGGTGAAGGTAAGAAAAATTCAGGCCGTCATCCAGTAACTCCGTGGGGTAAACCAACCAAAGGTGCGAAAACTCGTCGTAAAAAGGCTAGCGATAAGCTAATAATTTCAAGAAGAAAAGGAAAGTAAGATGGCTAGATCACTAAAAAAAGGTCCTTTTGTTGATGATCATGTAATGAAAAAAGTCATCGCTGCTAAAAAGGCTAATGATAATAAACCAATTAAAACTTGGTCAAGAAGAAGCACAATTACTCCTGATATGATAGGACTTACATTTAATGTTCATAATGGTAAAAGCTTCATTCCGGTTTATATTACTGAAAATCACATCGGTTATAAACTTGGTGAATTTGCTCCAACACGCACATTCAAAGGGCATAAAGGCTCTGTGCAAAAGAAAATTGGTAAGTAAGGGATAAGATATGAGTAAAGCATTAATTAAATTCATAAGATTATCTCCAACTAAAGCAAGATTGATTGCTAGAGAAGTTCAGGGGATGAATGCAGAATTAGCTATGGCTAGTTTAAAATTTATGCCAAATAAAGGTGCAAAATACATCGCAAATGCAATTTCAAGTGCAGTAGCAAATGGTGGCTTTGAAGCAAACGAAGTGGTTGTAAAAAGTTGTCGTGTTGACGCAGCTGCGGTATTAAAAAGATTTAGACCAAGAGCTAGAGGAAGTGCAAGTCGTATTAGAAAACCAACTTCACATATTTTAGTAGAAGTGGCAAAAGCAGAAGTGAAAGCTGAAGAGAAAAAAACAGTAGCTAAAAAAGCTCCAGCAGCTAAAAAGACTACTACAACAAAAGCTCCAGCTAAAAAAACAACAAGCACTAAAAAAGCAACAGCGAAAAAGGAAAGCTAATGGGACAAAAAGTTAATCCAATTGGTCTAAGACTAGGAATCAATAGAAATTGGGAATCAAGATGGTTTCCGACTAAAGCAAATTTAGTAGAAAATATCGGTGAAGATTACAAAATCAGAGCTTTCTTAAAAAGAAAACTTTATTACGCAGGAATCAGTCAAATTTTAGTAGAAAGAACTGCTAAAAAACTTCGCGTTACTGTAGTTGCCGCAAGACCAGGTATCATCATCGGTAAAAAAGGTAGTGATGTTGATAATTTAAGAAAAGAATTGCAAGATTTAATCGGTAAAGATGTAAATATCAATATCAAAGAAGAAAGAAAAGCAGGAGCTTCAGCTCAACTTGCTGCTGAAAGTGTTGCAACTCAACTTGAAAAAAGAATTGCTTTTAGAAGAGCGATGAAAAAAGTAATTCAAGGTGCGCAAAAAGCAGGTGCTAAAGGGATTAAAGTTTCAGTTTCTGGTCGTTTAGGCGGTGCTGAAATGGCAAGAACAGAATGGTATCTTGAAGGACGCGTTCCACTTCATACTTTAAGAGCAAAAATTGATTATGGTTTTGCAGAAGCTAGAACTACTTATGGAAACATAGGGGTTAAAGTATGGATCTTTAAAGGTGAAGTATTGCACAAAGGTATGCAACCTGAAAAAACTGAAGAAAGTGCTCCAGCTAAAAAGCCAAGACGCACAAGAAGGGGTAAATAATCATGTTAATGCCAAAAAGAACTAAATATCGCAAAATGATGAAAGGGCGTAACAGAGGTTATGCTAATCGTGGAACAGAATTTACTTTTGGTGAATTTGCATTAAAAGCAACTGAAGCAGGACGCATTAACTCACGCCAAATCGAAGCAGCGCGTATCGCTTTAACTCGTTTTGTTAAAAGACAAGGAAAAACTTGGATTAGAGTTTTCCCAGATAAGCCTTTGACAAAAAAACCTTTAGAAACTCGTATGGGTAAAGGTAAAGGTGCTGTTGAAGAATGGGTAATGAATATCAAGCCAGGTCGTATTATTTATGAAATGGCAGGAGTAAGCGAAGAAATGGCAAGAGAAGCATTGACTTTAGCTATGCATAAACTTCCATTTAAAACTAAGTTTGTTACAAGAGAGAGCCAAAATGAAATATACTGAGATTAAAGATAAAACAGCAGCTGAGCTTGCAACAATGCTAAAAGAAAAAAAGGTGCTTTTATTCACTTTAAAACAAAAGCTAAAAACAATGCAACTTACTAATCCAAAAGAGATTAGCCAAGTAAAAAAAGACATTGCTAGAATAAATACAGCAATTAACGCTTTAAGATAAGGATAGAAAATGGCATTTAAAAGAGAAATTCAAGGCGTTGTTGTTAAAATCGCTGGTGAAAAAACCGCAAGTGTTTTGGTTGAAAGAAAAGTGGTTCATCCAAGATATAGAAAAATTGTTAAACGCTTTAAAAAATATCTAATTCATGATGAGAGAAATGAAGTTAAAGTGGGTGATACTGTTGTTGCAGTAGAATGCAGACCACTTTCAAAAAGAAAATCATTTCGCTTAAAATCTGTATTAGCTACAGGAGTTGAGTAATGATTCAAAGTTTTACAAGACTTGCAGTTGCTGATAATAGCGGTGCAAAAGAATTAATGTGTATCAAGGTTTTAGGGGGTAGCAAAAGAAGATACGCTACCGTAGGTGATGTAATCGTTGCATCTGTTAAAAAAGCTTTACCAAATGGAAAAGTTAAAAAAGGTCAAGTGGTAAAAGCGGTTATCGTTAGAACTAAAAAAGAAATTCATAGAGATAATGGTTCTTTGATTCGTTTTGATGAAAATGCTGCGGTTATTCTTGACAACAAAAGAGAGCCTATCGGAACTCGTATCTTTGGGCCAGTGGGCAGAGAAGTTAGATATGGTGGCTTTATGAAAATCGTTTCACTAGCACCGGAGGTATTATAATGGCGGTTAAATTAAAAATCAAAAAAGGTGATAGCGTTAAGGTTATCACAGGCGATGATAAAGGTAAAACAGGTAAAGTTTTAGCGGTATATCCAAAAACACTTAAAGTGGTAGTTGAAGGATGTAAAATCGCTAAAAAAGCTATTAAGCCGAGTGAGAAAAACCCAAATGGTGGTTTTATCAATAAAGAAATGCCAATGGATATTTCCAATGTGGCAAAAGTTCAGGAGTAAGCGATGATGAGATTAAAAGAAAAATATAATCAAAGCATTAAACCTGCATTGGTTAAAGAATTTGATATTAAAAATCCTATGCTTATCCCTGTGATCGAAAAAGTAGTTATCAGCGTAGGTGCTGGTGAGTTGGCTAAAGATCAAAAAGTATTGCAAAATGTTGCAGATACTATTTCTTTAATTGCAGGACAAAAGGCTGTGATTACTAAAGCTAAAAAATCAGTTGCAGGATTTAAAGTTCGCGAAGGTTTTCCTGTGGGTGTAATGGTAACTTTAAGAAAAGAAAATATGTATGCTTTTCTTGATAAATTAATTTCTATTGCTTTGCCAAGGGTGAAAGACTTTAGAGGTTTAAGTAGAGATGGTTTTGATGGACGCGGAAACTATAACTTCGGTCTTGATGAGCAGTTGATGTTCCCAGAAGTGGAGTATGATAAAATTTTAAGAACTCATGGTATGAACATTTCTATAGTTACAACAGCACAAAATGACAAACAGGCACAAAAGTTATTAGAACTTATCGGTGTGCCATTTACAAAAGGAAAGTAAGATGGCTAAAAAATCAATGATTGCAAAAGCGGCACGCAAGCCTAAATTTAAAGTTAGAGCTTATACAAGATGCCAAATTTGTGGGCGTCCGCATTCGGTTTATAGAGATTTTGGAATTTGCAGAGTTTGCTTAAGAAAAATGGGCAACGAAGGTTTGATTCCAGGTCTTAAGAAAGCAAGTTGGTAAGGATAAAATATGATAAATGATATTATTTCAGATTCACTCACTCGTATCAGAAATGCAGGAATGAGAAAGCTTGAAACAACCAAGCTTTTACATTCTAAAGTTGTAGAAGCTTTAGTTGGAATTTTTCAAGCTAAGGGCTATATTGAGAGTTTTAATGTTATTGAAGAAGATAAAAAGAAATTTATCAATGTAGTTTTAAAATACGATGAAAAAGGTAAGAGTGTTATCAATGAGCTTAAAAGAATTTCTAAGCCTGGTCGTCGTGTTTATAAAGGTAAAGATGAAATCAAGCGTTTTAAAAATGGTTATGGTACTATCGTAGTTAGCACAAGTCATGGCGTTTTAGCTAATGATGAAGCTTATAAAGCAGGTGTTGGCGGCGAAATTTTATGTACCATTTGGTAAAAAATCTGCTTTTTATGGCATTGGGTATCCATTCTTTTAAAAAAGTAGAAATATCCTAGACAAATAAAAAGGAAAAATATGTCTCGTATAGGTAAACAACCGATTGCTATTCCAGCAGGAGTAGAAGTAAAATTAGAAGGAAATTTGCTTAAATTTAAAAAAGGAAATTTAGCAAAAGAACTTGATACTAAAGCAAATGTAAATGTTGAGATTAAAGATAATAATATTCTTTTTTCTCCAAAAGGTGAAGACAGACAAAGTAGAGCTTATTGGGGAACTTACAGAGCTTTAGCTTACAATATCGTTGTAGGTTTAACTCAAGGTTTTTCAAAAACTCTTGAAATCAATGGAGTTGGTTATAAAGCAGCTTTAAAAGGTAAAGTTTTAGAACTAAGCCTTGGTTTTTCTCATCCTATTAATTATGATATTCCAGAAGGAATTGAAATTGTAGTGGATAAAAATACTATTGCAGTTAAAGGAAGTGATAAACAAGTTGTAGGTCAAGTTGCTGCTCAAATTCGTGAATTTAGACCACCAGAGCCATATAAAGGAAAAGGCGTTAAGTATTCTGATGAACGCATTATCCGCAAAGCTGGTAAGACATCTAAGAAGTAAGGGTAGAATATGAGAGCAAATGTATTAAAAAGAAAACTAACTTTAAGAATCAAAAGAAAAAAAAGAATTAGAGCGAAAATTTCAGGTTGTGAAAATTTTCCAAGAATTTCTGTATTTAAATCAAACAGAACTCTATATATCCAAGCGATTGATGATGTAAAAGCTGTAACTTTAGCAGCAGTTGATGGACGCAAACTTGGCGTTAAAGCAAATAAAGAAGGTGCTAAAAAAATCGCTGCTGAATTTGCTAAAACTTTAAAAGCTAAAAAGATAGAACAAGCTGTTTTTGATAGAAATGGTTATGTATATCATGGTGTTATCGCAGCATTGGCTGAATCTTTAAGAGAAAATGGCATTAGGCTATAAGGGGTAAATCGATGGAAAAATATAATAGAGAAGAATTTGAAGAAGTAATCGTCGATATCGGCAGAGTTACTAAGGTTGTTAAAGGTGGTAGAAGATTTAGATTTACTGCTTTAGTTATCGTTGGAAACCGCAAAGGTTTAGTAGGTGTTGGTTATGGTAAGGCTAAGGAAGTTCCAGATGCCATCCGTAAAGCTGTTGACGATGCGTTTAAAAATATCGTTGAAGTTAAAACTAAAGGCTCAACTATCGCTCACGATGTAGAGGTGAAATACAACGCAAGTAGAATTTTACTTAAACCAGCTAGCGAAGGTACAGGAGTTATCGCAGGTGGTTCTACACGCCCTATCGTGGAACTTGCAGGTATTAAAGACATCTTAACCAAGTCTTTGGGTTCAAATAATTCAGCTAATGTGGTTCGTGCTACAATCAAAGCTTTAACAATGTTAAAAGGATAAGAAGATGAATTTAACAAAAGCAGCGGGTTCAACGCGTAAAACTAAAAGAATTGGCCGTGGTCAAGGTTCTGGCATGGGTAAGACTGCTACTAAAGGGGGTAAAGGTCAAACTGCTAGAAAAGGTTATAATGAAAAAAGAGGTTTTGAAGGGGGTCAACAACCACTTCAAAGAAGACTACCAAAAGTAGGTTTTACTTCTAAAATTCAAAAACCTTATGTGATCAATGTTGAAAAAATCACAGCTGTAAAAGAGCTTAGTGAAATTACATTTGAGAGCATTAAAAGTGTTCACAAAATTTCAAAATCTGTGAATAAAATCAAATTAATTGGTGCAAGTGCAAAAGACTTAGTACCAAAAATCAAAGACGAGAATATTAGCGTCACCGGATCAAAATAATGAATAGAGCATTGACGAATAAGATTTTAATCACCTTAGCATTTTTATTTGCTTATAGGGTTCTGGCTTATGTGCCAGTTCCTGGCGTCAATGCTGATGTGATTGCGGAATTTTTTAATAACAATCAAAACAATGCTTTGGGTTTATTTAATGTTTTTAGTGGTGGAGCGGCTGAACGCTTTTCTATCATTTCTTTAGGTATTATGCCTTATATTACTACTTCTATTATTATGGAGCTTCTTGCAGCAACTTTTCCAAATATTGGTAAGATGAAAAAAGAGCGTGATAGTATGCAAAAATATATGCAAATTATCCGTTATGCGACTATTGTGATTACTTTGGTTCAAAGTATAGGCGTTGCTATAGGTTTGCAAAGCTTGCACGGTCGTGGTGGTGCAGGGGCTATAATGGTGGAAGATTTAAATATGTTTATCGCACTTTGTGCTATTTCTATGCTTGCTGGAACTATGCTTTTAATGTGGCTTGGCGAACAAATCACACAAAGAGGTATAGGAAATGGTATTTCTTTAATCATTTTTGCAGGTATTGTTTCAGGTATTCCAAGAGCGATTTCAGGAACTGTAGGACAAATCAATTCAGGCGAGATGAATTTCTTAACCGCTTTTGCAATTTTTGCTTTGATTTTAATCACCATAGGGGTGATTATTTATATAGAACTTGGAGAAAGAAGAATTCCTATTTCTTATTCTCGTAAAGTTGTAATGCAAAATCAAAACAAACGCATTATGAATTATATTCCTATTAAACTCAATCTTAGTGGGGTTATTCCACCGATTTTTGCTAGTGCGATTTTGATGTTTCCAACAACAATTTTACAAACTAGTACAAATCCTTATCTACAAGCCATTAATGACTTTTTAAATCCAAATGGTTATTTGTTTCATGTTCTAACTTTCTTGTTTGTAATTTTCTTTGCTTATTTTTATGCTTCTATCGTATTTAACGCTAAAGACATAGCAGAAAATTTGAAAAAACAAGGCGGTTTTATCCCTGGAATTCGTCCAGGTGAAGGAACTTCAAGTTATCTTAACGAAGTGGCTTCTCGTTTAACTTTATCAGGTTCTATTTATTTAGGGCTTGTTGCAACCTTACCTTGGGTTTTGGTGAAATTTATGGGTGTGCCTTTTCATTTTGGCGGCACTTCTGTACTTATTGTAGTTCAAGTAGCACTTGATACGATGAGAAAAATTGAAGCTCAAATTTATATGAGTAAATACCAAACTTTAAGTGCGGTAGGTTTGTAATAAATAAAATTAGCAAGATTTTTCTTGCTAATTTATTCTAGGTTTTTGCTTTAAAAATAAAAACACAATGCACACTATAAAAATTACTATTGACCATATTAAAAAAGCATCTACAAGACCCATTTGTCTAACGATAGGTTGAGAGATAATAGGACTTAAAAATTGTCCTAAAAATATACAACTTGCTAAAATTCCATAAGCCCTAGAGCGAGCATTTTCAGGACAGATTGAAAAAAGATAAGCCGTATTATTTACAAGCATAATACCTCCACCCATTCCAAGCAAAGCTAAGGCGATTAAAACTGTGAAAAAGCTATCTACTAAAAAAAGCAGCAAAAAAGAACAAGATACGATAAAAAGAGTTAAAACATAAATAGTTTTAATACTTAAGAATTTTATAATATATCTATAGCTTAGAGAGAAAAAACCATAACATAGTGCAGATACAGACATCGAAATACCTATATATTTAGGATCCAATCCCAAATGTTCTTCTATATAGTAAGGAAGTTGAGTTGGCGAAATATAATAAACTACCATGATAAAAAAACCTATAAAATAGATAGGGAAAAATTGCCAATAATTTGTTTTTGTTTCTATTTTTGTATGATTATAGAATTTAAATTTTCTAGGTTCAAAAAGATAAATGATAGCCATTAAGGTAATTAAAATTCCAAGTCCATATACCAAAAAAGGATAACGCCAAGAATAACTTGAAACAAATCCCGCAATAGAAATAAAAACAGCACCCCCTACTGCACAAAAAAATCCTTGAAGACTTAAAGCATTTTCTCTGCGATTAAAGCCACCACGACTATAATAATCCCCAAGCAAAGCCGAAGCGCCTGTCATTATAAAAGCAGTTGCCATACCAAAAATAGCTCTTGAAGTCAGTATAGCATAAATATCATTTAAGAAAAAGCCACTTATCCCAGAAATAGTCCAAACCACCATAGCTGGAAGAATGAATTTTAATTTGCCAAATTTATCCATTAAAATACCAGCAAATGGAGATAAAATGACAACAAAAATAGCAGGGATGGTTAAAACTAAGCGAACAAGTATATCAAGATGAGCTAATGTGAAACTTGAAGCAAGAGTAGCGCCACTTTGGGTTAAAAGTTCTTCAAAATGTCTGTTGATAGCAGGCAGAGCAGATGAAATGACCACACTTCCTAGCATAGTCATAGCAGCCATAGAAAACACAGCTACTTTAAATCCGGACTTTTCAGTAATTTGAATTATTTTTTTATCCATTTTTGTGTCATTTGGATGAAATTTATAAATTTTGTCATTCATAATTTTTACCTTTTTTATTTTATTATACTCCAAAAATTATGGTTTGTATTTAAAATTACTTAAAATTATATTTTATTTATTTTGTTATGGTAGTTTTGTTTTTAAAATATTTTAGCTTGATTAAAATATATTTTATAAGTAGAATTTTAAATATTTTTAGCTAAATTCAGCTTTTTATTTAACAAGGGTGCAAAATGAAGAAAAATTTAATCATAGTAGAATCTCCTGCAAAAGCTAAAACCATAGGAAATTTTTTGGGAAAAGATTATGAAGTTATCGCTTCTAAAGGACATATTAGAGATTTGCCTAAATCAAGCTTTGGGATTAAAATAGAAGATGATGAATTTATCCCTGAGTATAGAATCACAAGTGATCATAGCGCCTTAGTTAAAGAACTTAAAAGCAAAGCCAAAGATGCCAAAGAAGTCTATCTTGCAACGGATGAAGATAGAGAAGGAGAGGCTATAGCCTATCATATTGCAAAAGCTATAGGAAAAGATGAAAACACCTTACCACGCATTGTTTTTCATGAAATCACTAAAAGCGCTATAGAAAATGCTTTAAAAAATCCAAGAAAATTAAACATGCACTCTGTAAATGCTCAGCAAACCAGACGTCTTTTAGATCGCATTGTAGGGTATAAGCTCAGCCCTTTATTAGGACAAAAAATTCAAAGAGGACTTAGTGCTGGGCGTGTTCAAAGTGCGGCTTTAAAGATCATAGTCGATCGTGAAAAAGAAATTCGTGCCTTTGTACCCCTAGAATACTTTAGTATTGATATGATTTTTCAAAAAGATTTAGATGCAGAACTGGTTGAGTTTGACAAAGCTAAGATAGAAAAACTTACCATTACCAACAAAGATCGTGCTAAGCTTATACTAGAGGCTTGTAAAAATGAAGCTTATGCTATAAGCGACATTGAAAGCAAAGAAAGAAAAATCGCTCCGCCTCCTCCTTTTATGACTTCAACCTTGCAGCAAAGTGCCAGCAATCGCCTTGGTTTTAACCCTAAAAAAACCATGATGATAGCTCAAAAGCTCTATGAAGGAGTAAATACCCATGAAGGCGTGATGGGGGTTATTACTTATATGAGAACCGATAGTTTAAATTTAGCCAAAGAAGCAGTAGAAAATGCAAGAAAATTCATACAAGCAAATTTTGGCAAGGACTATCTTCCAAGCAAAGCAAATGTATATACTACAAAGACTAAAGGCGCTCAAGAAGCTCATGAAGCTATACGCCCTACAAATTTAAGTTTTACTCCAGAAATTGCGGCTAAATTTTTAGACAAAGATGAGTTAAAACTTTACACACTTATTTACAATCGCTTTTTAGCCTGTCAGATGAGTCCTGCTATCTCTCAAACTCAAAATGTATTTGTAAAAAATGATAGAGCAGTTTTTAAAATAAGCGGTAGAAAAATCCTTTTTGATGGATATTATAAAGTTTATGGTGATATGGATAAGGATAAAATTTTGCCAAATTTTAAAATAGGCCAAAATTTAAAAGTGCAAAATTTAGAAATGAACTCACATTTTACCGAACCACCTTCAAGGTATTCAGAAGCAGGACTTGTAAAAAAACTTGAAAGTTTAGGCATAGGTCGCCCTTCTACCTATGCGCCAACCATTTCTATACTTACAAGCCGTGATTATGTAACAATAGATAAAAAACAACTCATTCCTAGCGATGTTGCTTTTAATGTAACCGAAGTGCTTGAGAAAAATTTTAGCGATATAGTAGATAGTAAATTTACTTCAAACCTTGAAAATACCCTAGATGAAATCGCAGAAGATAAGGCAGATTGGCAAGAAACTTTAAAAGAATTTTACTATCCTTTTATGAGAAAAATCGAAGAAGGAAAAACAAAAATAGCTAGTCAAAAAACTGTCACAAAACTAGGCGAAAGTTGTCCTGATTGTGGCGGAGAGCTTGCTATTAGAAAAGGGCGTTTTGGAGAATTTGTAGCGTGTTTAAATTTCCCAAAATGCAAGTATTCAAGAAATTTAAAAAGTGAAAGCAAAAACGAAAGCGAAAATACAGCCGCAAAAGCTAAAGCTAATGGTACAGGCATTACTTGTCCAAGTTGTCAAAAAGGTGAAATCGTAGAACGCTTTTCAAAACGTGGTAAATTTTATGGCTGTAGTGCTTATCCAAAATGCAATTTTATAAGCAAATACAAACCAAGTGAAGAAAAATGCGAAGAGTGTGGCGAAACTTTAGTGATAAAAGAGCTTAAAAAAGGTACATTCTTAGAATGTTTAAAGTGTAAAATCAAAAAAGAAATGAAGGATTAGAATGCAAATCATGCTTTGTGCTATTTCAAATATAGCCAGTGGAAATTGTTCAGAAGACTGTAAATACTGCACCCAAAGCGCTCATGTAAAAACAGATATTCAAAAATATCGTCGTAAAGAACTTTCACAAATCGTTTTAGAAGCAAAAATGGCAAAGAAAAATGAAGCCTTGGGTTTTTGTTTGGTTACGGCAGGACTTGGGCTTGATGATGAAAAGCTTGAGTATGTTTGCGAAGCTGCCAAGGCTGTGCAAAAAGAAGTACCTAATTTGCTTTTAATTGCCTGTAATGGTATGGCAAGCGTGGAACAACTCAAAGAACTTAAAAAAGCAGGAATTTTTTCTTATAATCACAATCTTGAAAGTTCTAAGGAATTTTTTCCACAAATTTGCACCACACATACTTGGGAAAGTAGATTTCAAACCAATTTAAACGCTAAAGAAGCAGGGCTTATGCTTTGTTGTGGTGGAATTTATGGTATGGGTGAGAGCGAAGAAGATAGGCTAAGTTTTAGAAAATCTTTGCAAGAATTACAACCTTTTTCAACGCCTATTAATTTTTTTATAGCAAATGAAAATTTAAAACTACAAGTTCCAAGACTTAGTGCTGATGAAGCTTTAAAAATCGTGCGTGACACCAAAGAGGCTTTGCCTCAAACTGTAATCATGGTTGCAGGTGGACGTGAAGTGGTATTGCAAGAAAGGCAGTATGAAATTTTTCAAGCAGGTGCTGGGGCTATTGTTATAGGGGATTATTTAACCACTAAAGGTGAAGAACCAAGTCAAGATATAATAAAATTAAAAGAAATGGGATTTACTTTTGCATCAGAGTGTCATTGATCCACAAGGTTTAATTGATCTAAAAATTCTTATTGTTATAGCTTTATGCTTACTTTTTTCTCCGCATATTGCAAAAATTTTACGCTTGCCTCTTTCAGCTACTGAAATTATTTTAGGGGCAATAATAGCATATTTTGGTTTCATAGGAAAAAGTGAAAATTTTGCACTTTTAGCCAATGTAGGTTTTTATTATCTAATGTTTATAGCGGGTATGGAGGTAAATTTAAGAGCCTTTTTTAATATGGATAAAGAAGTCGCCAAAAAAAGTTTTTTTTATATTTTTTTACTTTACGCTTTATCTTCTCTTATAGTATGGATTTTTGGACTTTCTTTAGTATTTGTTATCATTATACCTGTGATGAGTGTAGGGCTTTTATCTTTGCTTTTTAAGGATTTTGGAAAAGAGTGTTATTGGCTAAATATTGCTATGATAGTGGCTACTTTAGCTGAGGTGATTTCTATTGTGCTTTTGACTATAGCGGGAGCTTTTTTGCGCGAAGGAACAGGTATTATTGATGTAGCGCAAAGTATTTTATATCTTAATATCTTTTTGGGACTTTGTTTGCTCGGATTTAAAATGCTTGGTGTGCTTTTTTGGTGGTATCCTCAGCTTAAAGTTGTGCTTATGCCATGGGAAGATAAAAATGAAAAAGATATAAGATTTTGTATGGCCATTTTTATACTGATCATTGTTGCTATGGTTATTACAAAACTTGAAATCGTTCTTGGTTCTTTTATAGCAGGTTCATTTATAGCTACTTTTTTTGATCATAAAAAAGATCTTGAGCACAAGCTTTCTACTTTTGGACACGGGTTTTTGATCCCTATTTTTTTTATCCATATAGGTTCAACCTTTGATCTTAAAATGATTTTAGATTATAAAATCGTTTTACAAGCATTTTTACTTATGTTTGTTATGGTGGGTTTAAGAATTTTATGTGCAAGTGTTTTTTTAAAAAGAATTGGTTTTAAAAATATGATTTTATTTGGTCTTAGTCATTCTATGCCTTTAACCTTGCTTATAGCAACAGCTACTCTGGGTTATTCGGGCAAGGTTATTGATGAGAAGCTTTATTCAGCACTTATTTTAACAGCGTTATTTGAGGCTGTTATTGTTATGAGTATGATTAAATTTCTTTCTAATTCTAAAAAATGAAAGTTACTTTTTTACTCAAAAAAGCAAATAAAATCTTAAAAATTTAATAATAAAAAAACTCATAATCGTCCTTTTTTGTTAGAATTAATAAAAGTAACAATAAAAGGAGCGAAAATGTCAAATTCCGTTACTATAACCGATAATAGAAATGGAAAAAGCTATGAATTTCCTATATATGACGGTACAACTGGGCCAAGCGTTGTAGATATGTCAAGTTTTTATAAACAAACAGGAATGTTTTCTTATGATGAGGGCTTGACTTCTACAGCTACTTGTAAATCAAAAATCACTTATATTGATGGAGAAAACGGAATTTTAATGCACCGTGGCTATCCTATAGAGTGGCTTGCTGAAAACAAACTTTATTTAGATGTGGTTCATCTTTTGCTTTATAAAGAATTGCCTGATGCTACGCGTCTTGAAGCATTTCGTTATGAAATGAAAAAGCGTTCTTTTATCCATGAAGGTATGCATCGTCTTTTTGATTCTTTCCCTGATAATGCTCATCCTATGGCAGTTTTACAAGGTGCTGTTTCATCGCTTAGTGCTTTTTATCCTGATCATTTAAACATGAATGTAAAAGAAGAATATATGGAAATGGCAGCTAGAATAGTAGCTAAAATCCCTACTATAGTGGCTACTGCTTATAGATATAAACACGGCTTTCCTATGGCTTATCCAAATTTAGATCGTGGTTTTACAGAAAATTTCTTATATATGTTAAGAACCTATCCTTACGATCATGTAGAGCTTAAACCTATAGAAGTAAAAGCACTTGATACAGTTTTTATGCTTCATGCAGATCATGAGCAAAATGCTTCAACTTCAACAGTTCGTGCTGTGGGTTCAACTCACGCTCATCCTTATGCCTGTATAGCAGCAGGTATTGGTGCGCTTTGGGGTCATGCACATGGTGGAGCTAATGAAGGTGTTATTAGAATGCTTGAGCAAATAGGTAGTGTTGATAGGGTAGATGAATTCATCAAAAGAGCTAAGGATAAAAACGATCCTTTCCGCTTGATGGGCTTTGGGCATAGGGTTTATAAAAATTTTGATCCTAGAGCAAAAGTACTTAAAAAACTTCGTGATCAACTTATTGATGAGTTGGGTATTGATACCAATCTTATTAAAGTAGCAACGCGTATAGAAGAGATTGCTTTAAGTGATGATTATTTTGTTCAAAGAGGGCTATATCCGAATGTTGATTTTCATAGTGGACTTATTTTAAAAGCCTTAGGTATTCCAAATGAAATGTTTGCTACTTTATTTGTTATAGGACGCACCCCAGGATGGATAGCTCAGTGGATAGAGCAAAAAGAGCAAGAAAGTCTTAAAATAGTCCGTCCAAGACAACTTTATTTGGGTGAAACTAGTAAAATATAATTAAAATTTTTGTGGAAATTAAAAATTCCACAAAATCTTCTTGTATAATTTTAAAAAATCTTATAGAAAGTTTATAATCATGCTTAATCTTGATAAATTTTTAGAAATTGCTATAAATGCTAGCAATCAAGCTTCTAAAGCTATTTTAGAAGAGAGAAAAAATTTCAAAACTTGGGAAAAAGAAGATAAAAGCCCGATTACATCAGCAGATCTTGCTTCTAATAAAATTCTAAATGATATTTTGGGTTCTACGGATATTAAAATTCTATCAGAAGAAAAATTACTCAGCAAAGAAGAGTGTGAAGAATTAAAAACTTTTTGGCTTATCGATCCTCTTGATGGAACAAGTGGTTTTTTAAAAGGCAGTGATGAATTTTGCGTTATGATAAGTTTGGTTCATGACAATCGCTCTGTTTTATCACTCATACAAAATCCATCAAAAGGTGATATATTCTATGCTCATGCAAAAACCAAGGTTTATAAAAACGATAAACCTTTGCAAATTGACCAGCAAGAATACGAGAAAAATAAATATAAAGCCTTATTGAGTGTTAATCATCTTAGCAAAGAAGATGAAGACTTTGCAAAAGAGCATCAATTAGAAGCTATTAATATAGGCTCTGGATTGAAATTTTGTGCTATTTTAGAGGCTAGGGCAGGAGTTTATAAAAGATTTGAAAAGCTTAATATTTGGGATATTGTAGCAGGAGATTTTTTGATTAATCAAAATGGAGGATTTATGGGAGATTTTTCTAAAAAATACATTTTATATAGCCCTTTAAATTATAAATCCAGTCCTTTTATTTGTGTTTCATCTAGGAATTTTTTACAAGATTTTTTATAAAATAAAGAGTATAATTTTATATTTAAATAGTTTATAAGGATGAAGATGAGGTATTGTTTCATTTTGTTTTTAAGTTTAGTTTTAAGTTCTAATCTTTTAGCGAATAATTTTTCTCAGAAAAAAGTTATTAAAATTGAAAAAAGCGCAGATAGTTTTGAAGTAATAGATCTAAATCAAAATGTTGCAAATCCAAATCTAAATCAACAAAAAGCATTGTTTGATAGTTCTACCTTGATTGAAAAAAAATCGCAAATCACCAAAGATAAAGATATTGATTTTGCCATTGTATTAACTTCTAGGAAAAATTTTGGTTATTTTTTAGATGGTTTTAGGGTGAGTGATAAGGAATTTTCTACATTATTTGCTAAAAATTTGATTCAAAGTTTAAGGCTTGATTGGGTTAATTCTGCTGCAAATGGTATTTATCAAAGTCCTAAAACTTTGTCATATTTTAGCCCTAAGGATGCAAAACTTATAAATGTCAGTCCTTTTTTAACACAAGAAAAAGATAAGGCTAAAATGTATGCCAAATTTACAGATTATGTTGTGGTGGTAAATTTGCAAGATTTTTATGTAAATATTACAAATTATTTTATCACAACTAGTAAAGAGGGTGTGGCTAGTGTTAATTTTAAAATTATTTCTACAAGCAATGGAAAAATTCTTGCAGCAAAAAATGCAAAATTAAATTTGATATTAAAAGATCAAGATACAAAACAAAATTATCAAGATATTGTAAATCAAATGCCAAAAATGTTAGCTAGTGTTATAGATAATGAAATAAAAAAATTAAAGATATATTGAAAAATTTTTAGATAATAATCACTTCATTTTCTAAGTTTATGCCAAATTCTTCAAAGACTTTTTTTCTAGCCAATTTGATAAGAAAAAACGCATCTTCAAAACTTGCATTTTTTTTATTGATTAAAAAATTTGCGTGTTTATCGCTTAACATAGCATCTCCCTTGTTAAATCCTTTAAGTCCTACAGCTTCGATTAAACGTCCTGCAAAGTCGTTTTTTGGATTTTTAAAGATAGAGCCAAAGCTTGCTCCATTAGGTTGGTTGCTTCTTGCATTTTTTAAAGCTTCATCTTTAAGGGTATCAAAGCCAAAATTTAGTTTAAATTCAGCCCAAAAAAAAGGCATATTTAAAGGACAAAAACGATAATCAAAATTTATATTTTCTCTTAGAATTTCGCCTTGAGAAGTAGCAATTTTGATTAAATTTTGACTGATACACTCTCCTTTAAGCCCTGCATTCATTTTCAAAAGACCACCAAGTGTGCCAGGAATTTTGCTTAAATACTCAAAACCCTTAAGATTATTTTCTTTAGCAAAGCGATATATTTTACTTGATTTTGTTTTGCAGCCTATGCGAAGATGTATAAAATCTTTATTCCGATCTAAAATTTGTATAAAATTAAAACCATCTCCTAAAATTCCTATATTTTTAGGTTTTGGACTAACTAAAAGGTTGTTTGCACCACCTATTAAAAAACCATCAAAATCACAAATTTGATCCAAAACTAAAACTTCAAATTCATTTCCTATACGCACAGAAGAGTATTTTTTAAAATCAATGATCATTTGATAAAAGTTGGAATTTGATTTAGTATATTCTCAGTAAAATCAATCATAGTTGTAGTCATCCAAGGCATTAAAAAGATTAAAATAACTACAACCAAGATGATTTTAGGAACAAAAGAAAGTGTCATTTCGTTAATCTGTGTAGTTGCTTGAAAAATACTGATCACAAGCCCTGCAATAAGTCCTGCTAAAAGCATAGGCAAAGAAAGTAAAAGTGTGATTTTAAAGGTTTGCACTCCAAGAGCAACTAAGGTACTTTCATCCATTTTTATCCTTTTTAAGAATTTCTAGCTTCTTCGTATTCGCTAGGGATAAGAAAATCATTTACATGTATGATTTTATCATAAAATTTATAATCATATCCTAGTTTAAAAAGCGTATCTACAGCTAAAAGTTGAGTTTGATTCATGCTAATAGAGTTTTTATTGGCATATAAATTAAGATAAGTATCAAGTTTTTCTTCATCAACACGGATAAGTTTTCTTTCCATAAGCATAGGGGCTAAAATTTTACGATTTGCATCGGCAATTTTTACAGCATTGGTTAAATCTCTTTCGATCTTAATCGCGTCGCTTAAAGGTAAAGAACGACGCAAAGCCATTCCACCTAAAGGCAAAGGCAAATTTTCTTTAGCAAATTCAAGCCATATATCCCAAAGTTCTGCTTCCACGTAAAGACTTTGATCAAAATCTAAAATGCTTTCATGGATCAAAACCCCCGCATCTACTTCGCCACTTAAAACCGCATTTTCAATGTCTAAAAAATTCTTATAAATAATTCTTGCTTCAGGATATTTCATGCGAAAAATCAAAGCATTGGTGGTATTTGCTCCACTCAAAGCGACTTTAAAATTTCTTTTTAAATGCGTGTCTTTTTTCTTGATGAGTTTTGGCCCATAACCTTCACCAAAACTCACTGCTGTGCGTAAAAGTGCATACTCAGAAGCGATTAAAGGATAAAGCCCAAAAGAAATAGCCGTAGCATCAAATTCATTTTTCAAGGCAAATTCATTTAAAGTTTGTATATCTAAAGCTGTATTTTCATAAGCAAAATCATTCCCTATCCACCCAAATTTAATTGCCATATACATAAAAATATCATCAGCATCAGGAGAATGTGCAATAGTAATTTTTTTCATCTATGCTTCCTTTAAATCTTTGCTTTAATTCTAGCAAAATAAATCATTATTTAATTTTATTTTGTTAGAATTCTAACTAAAAATTTAGAATTTTCAAGGAAAGTTATGGATGATAATAAAAGAAAATCTCTAGACGCTGCCCTAAAAAGTTTAGATAAAACCTTTGGAAAAGGCACTATTTTAAGACTAGGGGATAAAGAAGTCGAGCAAATCGATAGCATAGGCACAGGTTCAGTTGGGCTTGATCTTGCTTTAGGTATAGGCGGTGTTCCAAAAGGAAGAATTATAGAAATTTATGGACCTGAAAGTTCAGGTAAAACCACTCTAACTTTACATATTATCGCAGAATGCCAAAAAGCAGGTGGAGTTTGTGCTTTTATCGATGCAGAACATGCGCTTGATGTAAAATATGCTAAAAATTTGGGTGTAAATACAGATGATTTGTATGTTTCTCAGCCTGATTTTGGAGAACAAGCCTTAGAAATTGTAGAAACTATAGCAAGAAGTGGCGCAGTAGATCTTATCGTAGTAGATAGCGTTGCAGCGCTTACCCCAAAAGCAGAAATTGAAGGCGATATGGGCGATCAACATGTAGGACTTCAAGCAAGACTTATGTCTCAAGCTCTAAGAAAACTTACAGGTATAGTTCATAAAATGAATACCACAGTAATTTTTATCAACCAAATTCGTATGAAAATCGGTGCTATGGGTTATGGTACTCCTGAAACCACAACAGGTGGAAATGCATTAAAATTTTATGCTTCTGTGCGTTTAGATGTTAGAAAAGTAGCAACCTTAAAACAAAACGAAGAACCTATAGGAAACCGCGTTAAAGTAAAAGTAGTTAAAAATAAAGTTGCTCCTCCATTCAGACAAGCTGAATTTGATGTGATGTTTGGAGAGGGTTTAAGCCGTGAAGGTGAATTGATCGATTATGGTGTAAAACTTGATATCGTAGATAAAAGTGGTGCGTGGTTTTCTTATAAAGATAAAAAACTTGGACAAGGTAGAGAAAATTCAAAAGCTTTCTTAAAAGAAAACCCTGAAATTGCAGATGAAATCACAAAAGCAATTCAAAATTCTATGGGAATAGAAGGTATGATCAGCGGTAGCGAAGATGACGAAGGAGAAGAATAATGTTAGTAATTGAAGATGTTAGAGCCTATGAAGTTCTTGATAGTAGAGGAAATCCAACCGTAAAAGCCGAAGTTACGCTAAGCGATGGAAGTGTAGGTGCGGCCATAGTTCCAAGTGGTGCAAGTACAGGTTCAAAAGAAGCCTTAGAATTGCGTGATAATGATGAAAGATTTGGCGGAAAAGGCGTTTTAAAAGCTGTTGCAAATGTCAATGAGACCATTGCAGATGAAATTTTAGGACTAGATGCTTTTAATCAAACTCAACTTGATGATACTTTGCGTGAGCTCGATGGAACAAATAATTACTCAAATTTAGGTGCAAATGCGACTTTAGGCGTATCTATGGCAACAGCTCGTGCGGCTGCAGCTGCTTTGGGAATGCCTTTATATCGCTACTTAGGTGGTGCAAATGCGAGCATTTTACCCGTGCCAATGTGTAATATCATAAATGGCGGTGCTCATGCAAACAACAATGTAGATTTTCAAGAATTTATGATCATGCCTTTTGGTTTTACTAGCTTTAAAGAAGCTTTGCGTTCAGTTTGTGAAATTTATGCTATATTAAAAAAAGAACTCGCAAATTCTGGACATTCTACGGCTTTAGGTGATGAAGGCGGTTTTGCTCCAAATTTAGCTAACAACACAGAACCTATCGATCTTTTAATGACTTGTATCAAAAAAGCAGGTTATGAAAATCGTGTAAAAATCGCTCTTGATGTGGCAAGTACAGAATTTTTCAAAGATGGCAAATATCACATGGAAGGCAAGGCTTTTTCAAGCGAGGATTTGATCGAACGCTATGTAGAACTTTGTGCAAAATATCCAATTTGCAGTATCGAAGATGGCTTAGCTGAAAATGACTTTGAAGGTTGGATTAAGCTTACTGAAAAATTGGGCAATAAAATTCAGCTTGTAGGCGATGATTTGTTTGTAACTAATGAAGATATTTTAAGAGAAGGCATCATCAAAAAAATGGCAAATGCTGTGCTTATTAAACCAAACCAAATCGGAACTATTACCCAAACTATGAGAACTGTGCGTTTAGCGCAAAGAAATAACTATAAATGTGTGATGAGTCATAGAAGCGGCGAAAGTGAAGATGCTTTTATAGCGGATTTTGCTGTGGCTTTAAATACAGGACAAATCAAAACAGGAGCCCTAGCAAGAGGTGAAAGAACCGCAAAATACAATCGCTTGCTTGAAATTGAACTTGAAAGCGATGAATACTTAGGAGAAAAGCTCTGAGCGATTTACTTAAAGAATACGACGAAAGCACAAGAAAAAAAAGTTTTTATACCCATGTTATAAAAATGATTTTTTGGGCTTTTCTTGTTGTAATTGGAGCGATTTATTTTGGCAATATGTTTTTTGGGCAGTATTCTTTAGATACTTTATTAAGCTTAGAAAATACCAAAGAAGAGCTTAATAAAAAGATTATTTTGCTCAAAGAACAAAATGCTAAAGCACAAAAAGATTATTTTGAATTAAAAGGATTATACCCAAATGAAAACTAGAATTTTGGCAATATTTTTTATTTTTACCTCTCTTTTATATGCTGATGAAAATCCTTTTAAGACAGATCAAAATATAACCTTGGTTGCTCCACCTGAATTTCAAAAAGAGGAAGTTAAATTTAATTCTAGTGCAAGAATTTTAAAAAGCATCACTTTTAATTATATCAATTTAGACGGAAGTGAAGATAAGATCGATTTAGATGTCAATAAAAGTATTGATTGGCACGATACTTATACTATATCAAGATTTAAAAGTCCTGATCCTTCAAAAGTACTCGATGTTTCAGTTACTATACCTGAAAAAAATAGCTCCAAACAAGAATCAAACTCAACAGCCAATGTTGAAATACCTTTACAGGTTGCAAAGATTTATGATTTTATTTCTTATGCGGTTTATAAAAATAAAATAAAACTTAACACTAGTGATGAAATGATTACAGATTTTTCAGTAGGAAATCCAAGTAAAATCGTTATAGATTTTAGATCTAAAATGATTAGCCCTACAAAAAACATACGCCTTAGCAATTCTATTTTTAAACGCATAGACTTTGGATCTCATAAAGGATATTATCGACTTGTAATATATCTTGATGGAACTTATAATTATAATATTCAAAAAGATGCAACTGGATATATGATTAATCTGCTTTGATGAGGTTTGTTTTTTTAATATGTTGTGCTTGTTTAGTTTTTGCTAATGAAATTTTACTTCTTAGCAAATTCGATAAGCAAGATTTTAACTCTAAAGATTTTAATGCTTATTTGATGAGCGAAAAACTTGATGGAGTGCGTGGAATTTGGGATGGGAAATATCTAAAAACTCGCCAAAATTACAAAATAAAAACTCCTGACTTTTTTACAAAAAATTTCCCTCCTTTTGCTATTGATGGTGAGCTTTGGCTAGCAAGAAATAAATTTGATGAAATTTCAGCTTTAATTCGTAGTGGCGATAGTAATTTGACCTTATGGAAGGAAGTAACTTATAATATTTTTGATGTACCAAATGCTTGCGAAGAATTTCAAATTTCTACTTGCACTCTTAAAAATCGTTTGGCTGTTTTAGAAGAGTATTTGCAAAAATATCCTAGTGCCTATATAAAAATTATTTCTCAAATTCCAGTTGAAAATCAAAATAATTTAAATCAATTTTACGAAAGCATTATAAAAAATCAAGGTGAAGGTATTGTTATACGCAAAAATTTAAGTCCTTATGAAAAAGGCAGAAGTAAAAATGCCACGAAATTAAAACCCTATGATGATGCAGAATGTGAGTTGGTAGGATTTCGCAAGGGCAAGGGTAAATTTGAAAATCAAGTAGGTGCCTTACTTTGTAAAATGCCTAATGGACAAATCATTAAAATAGGCAGTGGTTTAAAAGATGAAGATAGAAAAAATCCTCCAAAAATTGGTAGTATTGTGACTTATAAATTTAATGGATTGACCAAAAATTCCTTACCTCGCTTTCCGGTGTTTTTAAGAATAAGAGATGAAAATCCTTGACTTTAAAATTATTTTGTGATAAAATATTTCCTTTTATTTATTCGGGGTGTAGCGCAGTCTGGTTAGCGCACTTGGTTTGGGACCAAGGGGCCGAAGGTTCGAATCCTTTCACCCCGACCATTTTTTATAAATTTATACAAAATGGTGAGTGTAGCTCAGTCGGTTAGAGCATCAGATTGTGGTCCTGAGGGTCGTGGGTTCAATTCCCATCACTCACCCCACTAGCGCTCGTAGCTCAACTGGATAGAGCGACAGACTTCGGATCTGTAGGTTATGGGTTCGATTCCTATCGGGCGCACCACCAAGATTTTATATGCGTTCATAGCTCAGCTGGATAGAGCAACGGCCTTCTAAGCCGTAGGTCAGAGGTTCGAATCCTCTTGGGCGTACCACTTTGCGGATGTGGTGAAATTGGCAGACACGCCAGACTTAGGATCTGGTGCAGCAATGCGTGAAGGTTCAAGTCCTTTCATCCGCACCACTTACTTTTATCATTTTCAAATAAGAGTTGATTTCTCATAAATTTTTATTTCATTTTAAAATTTCTTATGATTGTTAGATAAAATGCAAATTTAATTTAGATAAATTTAAAAATTATCTTGCAAAAGATTTGAAAAATAATTCAAATATACAAAATTCAATTCAAGGAGATAAAATGAAAAAATTAGGTTTAGTTTTAGCAGTTTTAGTTGCTTTAAATGTGTCAGCATTTGCAGATTTGATAGTTATCAATAAAAAAGATTTAGTTCCAGTTTCAGCAAGCGAAATGCAAAACAAATATTTCCAAGAGAGTATAAAATCAACTTTAACTGAGCCACTTTTTAAAAAGGCAACTTTTTATGAAGCAGATATTGTTGCAAAAGTTGATCCAAGAACTTATAATTCAACTCAAGCTATAATACAAAAAGAATATTCAGATAAAAGCAATTATGTTTATTATAAACAAGTTCTTATATTAACTAGTGATGGTAAAAGAGCTAGATTATCTACTCTTTCTTGCGAAATTGCAAGTTTTGATAAGAAGGGGTATTTATGTGGAGGCACAGCTGATCATAATTATTCTATTAAGTAAATATTGCAAATAAAAATCCGCCTTGAGTTTTCACTCTTGGCGGAAATCCACCATTAGAACATACTATGAAAAAACATAGTAAGTATAAAATATATCTAAATTTTAAGCTTTTTAAGTTAAAAATTTCTAGTTTTTTAAATCGTTTTATCTTTTATATCTTTGCTGCAAAGACAAAATCAACACTCATTAAAAGTCTTTTCTTGATTAAATTTTTGTAAATTCATTTTTAGTGTTAAAAATGTGATGATATTAACTTTATAAAAGTATTATTATATATTTTTTACTTAGGATAGCAATTATGAAAAAAACAATTTTAACCATTCTTTTTTTACTCACTCTTACGCAGGCTAAGGAAATACAAATTTATGAAAGTCCTACTTGTGGCTGTTGTGATCTTTGGGCTGATTATATGAAAGCTAAGGGTTATGAGGTTAGTGTTCATAAAACCAATGATTTTCTTAAAATCAAAGAAAAAATGGGTATAAAAGATGAGTATCAAAGTTGCCATACAGGTGTGATTGAAGGCTATGCTATTGAAGGGCATGTTCCTGAAAGTGCTATAGCATGGTTGCTTGAAAACAAACCTAAAGATGTTATAGGAATTTCAGCTCTTGGCATGCCGCAAGGAAGTCCAGGAATGGAACAAGGTTATAGTGAAAAATATCCTGTAATTTTGATGAAAAAAGATGGAAGCTATGAGCTTTATGGATATTTTATAGGGGATAAAAAGCTTTAAAGTAAATTTTTAGCTTTTTACTTTTTTGATTTCTTTTTCAAGTATGCTATAAGGAGTTAAGCCTATGAATTTTTCATCCATTTTTCCTTCTTTGAAAAAACTAAGCACAGGTACTCCATATATTTCCCCAATGGCACTTGAAAGGTATTTAGCTGCTCTTTTTTCATAAAACATTGCTAAATTAGATAAACCTTTTTCATCAGCCCAAGCTTTTGCATCGTTTGCATCGTTTGCATCGCCTAAAACCACAAAGATATTAAAATCATAATTTTTAGCCAAATTCTGTAAAATAGGAATTTGTTCTTTGCAAACTCCGCAATCTTTTGTGAAAAATACTAAGGCAAAATTTTGTGCTTTATCATTTAGTTTTAGGCTTTTTTCAAAACCATTGTAGGCAAAATTATAGGTTTTATCGCTATTTAAAGCTTTAAAATTTTCTCCACTATCACAAGCTACAAAAAATAAAGCTATGATTAAAGCAAAGAAATAAGCTTGGATTCGAAAAATTCCCATGGTTTTTCTCCTAAAATTCTATCTTTTATCATCCCATCTTTAATGATGATGGTAGTAGGGGTTGCAAACACAGCGTAACGATCATTGGTGATTTTAAGATCGTCTTTTAAAACTTTTACATTTTTAAAGTCAAATTGTTCGGCTAAAACCTTAACCACATTGGCATTATCGATGGAATTTATAGCATAAACACTGATTTTATTGGGGTGATTTTGTATGAATTCATCTAAAGAAGGGAGTTCTTTTAAGCAAGAAGGGCAGCCATTTTGAAAAAAGACTAAGACTTTTAAACTTGTATTATCATCAGCAAGTTTTACAGCTTTTCCTAAAGTATCTTTAGCTGAAATTTCAGCGCTTTTTTCTCCAACTTTTCCAGTATCTTTTGAATTTTCAAAAGAACAAGCATTGAGTAAAAACAAAATACTTAAGATTAAAAGGCTTTTTTTCATTTTAACACCCCATGTTGTAAGATAAGGGTTCGATCTGCGAATTTGGCTAAATCAGGATTGTGTGTGATTAAAACTATGGTTTTACCTTCATTTTTTAATTTTTGCAAGGTTTGAAGAACGATTTGTTCATTGGCTTCATCTAAATTTCCTGTGGGTTCATCTGCGAGTAAAAGCTCTGGGTTGTTGATTAAAGCTCTTGCTATACAAACTCTTTGTTGTTCTCCGCCACTTAATTGGCTAGGTAAATGAGTGAGTCTATGCGAAAGTCCTACTTTTTCAAGAACCATTTTGGCATCTTCTTCATCTACACTTGAGTGATAATACTGAGAGAGCATAACATTTTCTAAGGCGTTAAGATAGGGGATAAGATGAAATTGTTGAAAGACAAGCCCTATTTTTTCACGACGCAAGGTGATTTTTTGCTCTTCATCCATTTGCTCTAGGTTTTCATTATCCAAGATATACTCTCCAGAGCTTGGAGTATCCATGAGCGATAGTATGTTTAAAAGTGTTGATTTTCCACTTCCTGATGGACCCATGATGGCAAGCCATTCTCCTTCATAGACGCTTAAGTTGATATTGTTTAAGGCTTTAACTTTGCCAAATTCTTTATTTAAATTGTTTATTTTAATAAGTTCTTTTTTCATCATTCACCTTTCAAATTTTCACACACATTGATTTTTAATGCTCTTTTTATAGGAAAAAATGCAGCCAAAAAGGCAAAAATCAAAGAAATGATTAAGGCTATAAAAACAGCTATAAATCTAAAATCAATACTAGAATTAAAAATTAAATAACCAAAGACATTGGCTAAAAATATCCCACAAAAAGCTCCGATTAAACTAGCAAAAAAACTTACTATAAAGCATTCACTAGCAAAAAGTTTAAAAATTTCACTTTTTTTCGCACCCAAGGCTAAACGCAGTGCGATTTCTTTTTTGCGAGAAAATATAATAGAACTTAAAGTTGTATTAACACTAGTAGTAACTATGATCAATACCACAAGTATGATTAAAAACATTAAAGCTTTGATTTTTCCAAGCACTAAACCTTCACTTAAGGATACTGAAGATATAGGTTTTGCATCGATGAATTCATTGCTGATTGCTTGTGTTTTGGCTTTAACTTCATCAAAATTTCCATAAACTACAGCATTAGCATAGTTAATACCGGCTCTATCGCTTAAATTTTGCACCACGCTTAAAGGGGCTAAAACAATGCTATCAAATTCATCATTGCTTGAAAGTATGCCTTTTATGGTAAGTTTTATGCTTTTTCCGTTGTTTGGATTATAAATTTGAAGTTCATTGCCTGCTTTTAGGCCTAGTTGCTTGGCTAAATTAACTCCTAAAAAGGCTGAATTTTCATCAAAATCATTTAGAGAAAAGCTTCCTTCTTTAACTTCTAAAAAAGGTTTAGTGATTTTTAAAGCCCTAAAATCAGTGCCTAAAACCACCCCGCTTGTACTGCCTAAATTTAAAAAATCATACAAAAAAGGAGTTAAAGCTCTAGCCTTTAAATTTTCTTTTATTTTTTCATACTCAGTATTGGAGATAAAATTTTCATCCTGCTTGGGACTTATCATTACATTTGCTCCATAAGCTTTTAATTCTTTAGAAAGTTTGATGTCGATATCAAAATAAATATTTAAAAAAGCTGAGCAAGTAAGTGCTCCTATAAAAACACTTAAAACTATAATAAAAAGTCTTTGATAAGAAAAGCTAATGCTTTTAAAAAGCTCATTGAGGAAAAACTTATCTACCATAAAGCACTCCTGCAGCTGAAAGTTGTGTGATATTTTTGATAGGAAGCAAGCAACCAAGTAAGGCAATAAGTCCTGCAAAAATAAAGCTTAAAGGTAAAGCTACAAAGGCTATATCAATAAAATATCCAAAAATACTAAGACTGATGATTTGAGAAAGTGCTGTGCCAAAAATAAATCCAAATAAAGCAGCAAATAAAGCTACGATTAAATTTTCACTAGCAAAGATGAGATAAATTTGAAAAGTATTAGCACCAAGTACTTTTAAAAGTCCTATTTCTTTTTTTCTACGATGAATTTCAGAACTCATTAGACTTGAAATCGCAATACTTGCAACAATAAGACAAATAATGCAAGTAATGCCCATTAAGGATTGGATCTTTTTAACCACCAAGCTTTGAGCATCGCTTATAGCATTTAGAGCTTTTGCATCAGCACCTGGCAAGCCATCGCTAATTTGACTAGCGATTGAGTCTACATAAGCTGAGCAATACCATTTGTCATATTCTAACTGATCTAATTTTTCTTCGCCCATGCGACGTACTTTTTCAGAAAGGGCTGATTCAGGTATGGTAAAAGCTCTTACTTCTGCACTTGAGTAAAGCCCTTGTTTGTTGAGTAAATCTTGAGCTAAATTTAAAGGAGCGATGATTTTATTTGACATTTTAGGATTGGCATGAAGTAAAATGCCTACGATTTTTGCTTCTTTGCTTTGATTGTTTTCTCCTATGAGTTTGATAGTATCTCCTAATTTTAGTTTATTGTTTTTAGCAAAGTCTTCGCCTAGCATGATTTCATTACTATCATCTTTTGCCCATTCTCCTTGCACTGCTAAATAAGGATAAAGACTTTTTATACCTGTGATAAAATCATCATCATCTTTAATTTTTATGGCTTTTTGAAAATAAGTACCATAAATAAGTGCTTTTTGTTGGGAGTTTTCAATTGTGATTTTACCTTCCAAAAAAGGAGCAAGTGCGGTGATGTTGTTACGCCAATAAATGTCTTTAATCATATATAAATTTTTTTCTTCTAGATAGTTTTTGTTTTTTAAGGGTTCATAAAGTTCATTACCTATTTCTATACTAAGGCTTGAGCCTTTGGGTAAAACAAGGATATTAGAGCCATAGCTTTTGAGTTGTTTAGTTACTTCATCACCTATACTTAGGGTAATATTTAGCATAGTAGAGAGCAAAAGCGTGGCTAAAAAACAAGTAAGAAAGGCTAAAAATTTTTGAATTTTGTTTTTAAATATAGAGTTAAAAATCATTTTAGCCAACATCATTTCTCCTTTGGATTAAAAATTGGGCTTCGTTTTCTTCTACATATTTTGTAGGATCTTTTTTAAATTCTTCATAGTTGTTTTGATTTGAAAAATAATAAGTAATCCCTTTATAGCTATAAGAAAAAGGAGCTTGGGTGTTTATAACCTTTGTTTTTGATACAGGATCTTGCACTTCAATTTCTTTGATTTGACTAAAATAATTAGATCCTGCTATTACATCTTTAACATCTATGGTGATTTTTTTACCATCGTATTCGTATTTGAGTGGGATAGGATTGCAACCCCCGCTTTTACCTACACTTGGCAAGAAAATACGCACATTGCAAGAAATGCAAATGAGTTGTCCATCTTTTTTGATATAGCCCATATCTCCACAAATCATACAAGCATCAAAAACAGCTACAGGAGAATCCTTATCTTCTCTTTTGTTGATAAGAAAAAACCTTATCACTTTGCCTTCAGCACTGATATAAGCAAAGCGGTGGAGTTTGTTATCCCTTAAAAGAGCTATATCAAAGATAAATTTGCCATTCTTATCGGGTAAAATTTCTTTAGGCTCATCTATGGTTAAAGGCTTAGAGCTTACCATAAAAAAGTATAAAACAATGCAAAAACTTATAACACAGGAGATAAAAACACTGGAAAAATAGCGATTAATAAGACTTGTTTTAGCTTCGTTTTTGCGATAATTTATATCTAAAATTTGTTTTTTGCTTATATTTTTTTTGCGAATTTTTAAGCTTAAGAATGCTAAAAAAGTGATGAAAATTAAATAAACATAAATTCCAAAAACACCAAAATAATTACTTTTTCCTACAAAACTCACCAAAAAAGCATGAGTTTCTATGATGGAATTTCGCATTAAAGTAAGCAAGATATTGGCTAGAGCTTTATCGCTTTCTATAAGGATAAGCAGTAAAAACAGCATAAAGCTTGTTTTTTGATTAAAATTTTTTTGCCATTTTAAAAAGAAGAAAATCAAAATACAAACAAGCAAGGCTAAAGCAATAAAACCTAAAGAACTTATACCTTCGCTATCGATTAAAGAGCTAGTAAAAATAGGGAAATCTTGACTTAAAAAATAATAATGCAAAGCGGTGCAAAAACTTAAAATTCCCAATAAAATAAAATTTAAAATTTCAATTTTTTTCCAAAAATAAAATATAAAGCTTACTAGCAATAAACCTATAAAAACAAAATCAAAATTAAAGATTAAATTTTCGGTTTTTAAAAATTGTGCTGCGATAAAAAAAGCAAAATATCCAAATAAAAAGCCCAAAAAAACTACTAAAAAACTTTTAAAAATATATTTTTTATTAGGAGTGATAAAGGCCATTAAAATACTTAGCGGTAAAACACTGATAAGAAAATGCACAAAATATATACTCATAATTTACTCTTTAAACATTTTTATTTTAATTTTTCAAATAAAAATAAAAATATTCAAACACTCGGAAAATCCGAGCGTAAAATTATTTTGGCGTGCCTGTGTATTTGAATTTATAATCTACTTTAAAAGGTTCAAACCACTTACCCACACCTGTTTCTTCATCAACATGGCGTCCAAAACCTTGTTTTTCTGGATTTGAGATATAAAAAGTAAGTTCATAATTTCCTACGCCAAAGCCACCTTTTTTATCTTTTTCCATAGCAATATTTGCACCATAGTGAGGACCATCATCAGCCACCATAGGCATCAAAGTTCCACGTTTAATTGCACCTGTGTCGGTATTTTTAAGTTCATAAGCTATAGTTAAATAAGGCATCCAAAAACCTTCTGGAAAACCATTTGGATTGTTTTTAAGTGCGTGAATGTCAGCTTCTAGGTGAATATCTGCTAAAGATGCAGCTAAATCAATACCTCTTGGCTCCATTTCAATAGGTTGTAAATAAACAGCGGCTATTTCCATGCCATTAAGTTCTTTTGGATCGCCGATCGGCACTTCGCCCGCAAATAAATTTGTACTAATAACCGCAGCTGCAGCAACTACTGATAAAACTTTTTTTATCATGATTTTACTCCTTTTTTTGAAATTTGTTTTGTTATTAAAATGCCAATAATTAGCATAATTAAAACTATAAATTGAGGGATTAAAGTTTCATAGTAAGGATAAATTCCAAGCCATAAAATCGGTTCAAAATTCATAGGTATAAGACCAGGAATGATGACTTTTCCTTCTATGAGTTCGGCTATGCCTTTGCCTGTAAAAACAAAAACCATGTAAAAAATAATGTAAGAAGTGATATAGAAAAATTGTTTTACAGGTATGCGAATGGCTCCTGCTTTTAAAAGAAAATATAAAACAATAAGTATTAAAATTCCAAGTCCAAGTCCGCCAAAAACAGCACCAAAATCAGTGCTTGTTTTAGCATCAAAAAGCAAGGCTTGATAAAAAAGCACAGTTTCTGCACCTTCTCTATAAACAGCTAAAAATACGGTAATCCAAAGGGTTTTTGCGCTATTATTTGATATAGCATCTATAGCACCTTGTTTGATAAAGCTTGTCCATTTTTTATTTTGTGCGTTTGAAAGTAGCCAAAAGCCCACATAAAAGAGTAGTAATACGGCTATAAGCATGGTAATACCTTCTATAAGCTCTCTACTTTGACCTGCATTTTCTTTAAATAGCCAAGAAACTCCAAAAGCGGTAATAAAACTTAAAATCACTCCTGTAAAAAGAGCACTATAGGCGATATTTAGACGATTTTTGTTGCCACTTTGCACAAGATAAGAAACAATGGCTACAATGATAATCAAAGCTTCCAAGCCTTCACGCAAAATAATACCTAAAGCCCATATAAACAGCGAATAAGGAGTAGAATCTTGAATTTTATCCACGCTGCTGGCTATGAGTTGTTCTAAGTCATTAAAAGTAGCTTCAAGCTCTTTTTTATCTGCACTTGCTTTAATCAGTGCCATGCCTTTGGAAAATAAACTTTCTATTTTAAGTTTTAAGCCACTATCTACAGCACCGATTTTATTTTCCATACCGCTTGCTTCAAAAATATCTAGATAAATTCCTTGTAAATCATCTACCATAGAAGTGCTAAAGCCATCATAATTTTTTAAAATTTCATCTAAAGCAAGTTTGATATCATTAGAAACTTTGGCATAATCTTTGCCTTTTGTTTCATCATTAAAGCCTGAAATTTGCAAACTTGAAAGTTCTGAATTTGGAATTTGTAAGAAAACATCAAAAATTTGTTCTTCTATGTTATCTAAGCCATCTCTTAAGCCTTTTTCATCTATTTTTGCATCGTTGATTTGGCGTATAAGGGTGCGTATGGCTTGTTGAATTTTTTGATCGTTTCCTGCTTTGGTAAATTTATTTACTAAAATTTCTACTTTGGTATTGCGATAATCACTAAATAAGGCATCATTTAAAAAATCTTTACTAGTTTGGTAGTTTTTTTCTTTAAAAGCATTAGCTGCCTGTGAAAATTTGGTAGAGATATTATCTAGTATAAATTGCAATCTTACGTCCATTGCAGCGGCAGCTTGTAAATCAGTGCTTGCATTATCATCTATAAGTTTGCTTGTATCATTATTTACAGGTATAGGAGCTTGGGTGGTTAAAGAGCTTTGTGCTAAATCTTTTTTATCTACACCCATCATTTGTGCGATTAAAGCTTCTGCATCAGCTTCGCGTTTGGCATTGGCTTCTAGGCTTGATTTTTCAGCTTTAGCCTTATCATAGTTTATATCGCTTGCTTCTGCTTTTAAACGATATCCATTTTGTAAAATCGGAGCTACTTCATCAAGATCATAATAAAGACTATCAATTAAAGCATTAATTTGTGTTAAAGGAGCTTCATCTTTATACATGCGACGCAAATTTACAAATTTACGTTCCATAGTGATAGCTTTTCTTCCTATGTTTCTTCCTATTGGGCCTTCCATATTTTCAAAATGTTGAAAATACGCATCTTCGCTAAGCTTTTTGGCGCCTAGATTATCGCCCTTTTTATAAGTTTCTATGCTTTGTTTTAGCATATCTTTGATAAGATTTGCTTCATTAATATAATCATCTACCCTAGCAAAAGCTGAGCTTGATAAAAAAATACCTATAATTAAAAATATAATTTTAAAAATTTTCATTATCATTATCCTTGATTTTTGATAAAAATAATATTTATTATCAAAATAAATAATGGCTAGTATAATACTAAAAATCTTAAATAGAACTAAAAAATAAGCTTTTATGTTGATAATATTTTTTTATTAAATTATAAAATGTATTTTAATAAATATTTAAATATATTTTATTTTTGTGATTTAATATGGGTTGTTTTTAAGTATCGCAAGGTCTTCTTCTAAGCTATGGACTTTGGGATATTGTTTTTGTGTTTTTTAATTTTTCCTTTTTTCGATGTTTTAAAAGCTTAATAAAATCAAAAAATCATTTATTGCGTATTCTTTAAGGAGATATAGTTTATAGTATATTTTAGACTAAGCAGATATATCCAAAAGTTTATCTTTTTTATTGGTATTTGTGTTTGTAGAATTGCTATTGTCTTTATTTGCTTCTTCTTTCTCAGCCTTAGCTTCTACTTTTTCTTTTTTTTCTTGAAATTTTAAAGTTGAAGTTATGCTAATTCTTTTGCTTTCAAAATTTGTATCTACTATTCCCCTGCAAGGCGTGTTAAGTAACATTAGCAAGCTCCTGATTTCTCATTTAAAATTATAATTTTAGATTATATTAAAAATTGTATAAAATAAGATAAAACTTAAATTTATTGAAGTAAAATTTTATCTATTTCATTTGCTTCTAAAAGTATCAACCATTTATATTTTGCTTATTGTTTCATAGTGTAAAAATTTTTAAAATAGGATTTTATCTTAAAAATTTATGATTTTTAATTTCAGATATTGGCTTCCTTGAAAAATTTTAAAAAGTTTAGTAAAAAATATTAAGTTTTAAAAATATCATCCGATTTAAATAAAGTCTTAAGACTCAATCTAAAAGGAGGATGTATGGTTTCAGATGTTTCTATGGGTAATGTTAATTTAATGACTGCTGTTAATACTTCAGTTTTGAAAAAATCTATGGACACAAACGAGGCATTGATGAATGAACTCATCGAAGGTATGGAAGGTGTCTCTCAAGCCTCCGCTCCACAAGCTTCTAGCTCTAGTGGTTTAGATATTTACGCTTAAATATCTTAAGAACAAGCTTAAGAACTTTTTGGTATCTTGGGCTTGTTTTTTTAAATAATTATTTCTTTAGTATTTTTTCGTTATAATTTTACCATTTTATTTATCGTATTAAATTTTTTACAAATATTTACTTAGGAGCAAGGATGCAAATGATAAAGAAGATGGTTTTAAGTGAAACTTTCCCTGGTATTTTGCTTATATTTTTTACATTTTTAGCTTTATTATGTAAAAATTCTTCTTTAAGTGTTATTTATACAGATTTTTTTCATGCTAATTTTACAGTAGGATTTGATCATTTTCAAATTTCAAAGTCGTTGGATTTATGGATAAATGATGGTTTGATAGCTATATTTTTTCTATGTATAGGGCTTGAGTTAAAATATGAAATTTTACGTGGGCAACTTAAAAATATAAGAGCTGTATCTTTACCTATATTTGGAGCTTTAGGGGGTATGATTACTCCGGCTTTAATTTTTATTGCTATTAATTATTCTCATGATTTTGCTATGAAAGGTTGGGCAATACCTACAGCAACTGATATAGCTTTTGCAGTGGGTATTTTGATGCTTTTAGGAAATAAAATTCCTACAAGTTTAAAGCTTTTTTTACTTTCTTTAGCTATTTTTGATGATTTGGGTGCTATTGTTATTATTGCTTTATTTTATACAGATCAGCTTTCAGCTTTGGCGATTATTATTTGTTTGTTTTGTATATTTGCTCTGCTTTTGTTAAATTATTATCACATCACCCATCTTTCTTTGTATGTGTTAGTAGGTGTTGTATTGTGGATAGCTATGCTTAAAAGTGGAGTACATGCGACTTTGGCTGGTGTGATTATTTCTTTATTTATACCGCTTGATACAAAAAATAAAAAACCTTATTTGCATGAAGTTCTTAAGGATTTAAATCCTTGGGTGGTTTATTTTATTTTACCTTTATTTGCTTTTGCCAATGCTGGGATTGATATCAGAGATATGCATCTTGGTTCGGTATTCTCGCCTGTAAGCCTTGGAATTATTCTAGGATTATTTTTAGGAAAGCAACTAGGTGTTTTTACTTTTTGTTTTATTGCTATCAAACTTAAGCTTGCAAAACTACCTGAAAATATTAAATATGGAAAATTTTATGGTATATGTATTTTAACAGGCATTGGTTTTACGATGAGTTTGTTTATTGATGGTTTGGCTTATAAAAATAGTGATATTTTTGAACATGCGGATAAACTTGCTATTTTAATAGCAAGTTTTTTAAGTGCCATTGTTGGTTTTATTTATCTTAAGATTGTTAAATGAATAATATAGTACATAAATTAAAAACTTTAGTTTTAAACGAGGCTTTTGGTGGTGTTTTACTTATAGTTTGTACTTTGCTTGCTTTGCTTGTGCAAAACGGGTCTTTTAGCGAACATTATCGAGAATTTCTAAATTTAAAAGTCGGATTTAGTGTAGGTGAAATTGAGCTTAACAAGCCTTTTTTACTTTGGATAAATGATGGGCTTATATCTATATTTTTCTTTGCTATAGGGCTTGAGCTTAAGAAGGAATTTTTGCATGGGGATTTTAAAAATCCTAAAAATATTGTTTTACCTTTTATGGCTGCTTTAGGGGGTATACTTATACCTGCGATGTTGTTTGCTTTGGTAAATATAGGAGATGCTTATATTTTAAAAGGTTGGGCTATACCTACAGCCACAGATACAGCGTTTGCCTTAGCGATTTTAATGATGTGTGGCAAGCACATTCCATCAAGTTTAAAAATTTTCTTACTTTCTTTGGCTATTTTTGATGATGTGGGTGCTATTTTAATTATAGCTATTTTTTATACGACAAAATTATCAATAGTTGCTTTTGTCGTTGCAGGACTTGCTATTTTGGTAATGCTTATTTTAAATCTTTTAGGGATAACAAGAAAGTCTTTTTATTTTATTTGCTCAGTTATTCTTTGGATTAGTGTTTTAAAAAGTGGAGTACATGCAACTTTAGCTGGAATTGTAACAGCATTTTTTATACCGATGCAAACTAAAAATGGGGAAGCATTTTTAGAAGAAATTTATGAAAGCTTAAAATTTTGGATTGCTTTTATTATTTTACCTTTATTTGCTTTTGCTAACGCTGGAGTAAATTTATCCAATATCGATATAGGAGCAATTTTTTCAGGTGTAAGTATAGGTATTTTCTTAGGGCTTTTTGTGGGTAAACAAGTGGGTGTATTTTTATTTTCTTATTTGGCAATCCGCTTTAAATTTGCAGCTTTGCCCCAAGGTTCAAATTTGAAACAACTTTATGGGGTTTGCATACTTACAGGAATTGGTTTTACAATGAGTTTGTTTATTGATGGATTGGCGTATGAAGTTAGTGATATTTTTAATTATGCAGATAACTTAGCTATTCTTATAGCCTCATTTTGTTCTGGGATTTGGGGTTTTATTTATCTTAAATTCTTTACTACTCGATCTTAAGGGGATTGATGAGGCATATTTTTTTTATTATTACGATTATATTTTTTATAAGTGGATGTAGTTTTTATCAGAATCTAAACTATCGTCCTAGTTAC
The DNA here is from genome assembly GCF_011068165.1 of Campylobacter sp. CFSAN093233. Classification (NCBI taxonomy): domain Bacteria; kingdom Pseudomonadati; phylum Campylobacterota; class Epsilonproteobacteria; order Campylobacterales; family Campylobacteraceae; genus Campylobacter; species Campylobacter sp. CFSAN093233. The sequence continues at coordinate 85,030 of NZ_JAAMWY010000007.1, read as the reverse complement.
AACACAAATAAAGAAGCAAGGCTCAAGGTTATTGCAAATGAATGGAAAAAAACCCCTTATGTTTTAGGTGGAACTACTAAAAAAGGTGCTGATTGTTCAGGATTTACACAGAGCGCATTAGCTCAGCTTAATATACGCATACCTCGCACTACAAAAACTCAATTAGGTTCTGGAAGAAAAGTTTCTAAATCAAAATTGCAAACAGGAGATTTGGTATTTTTTAAGACAGGTAGAGGGCCAAATGGTATGCATGTTGGTATTTATATGAGCAAGGGAAAATTTATACATTTATCTACTAAAGGTGGAGTAAAAGAAGTCGAGCTAAATAGTTCTTATTGGAAGGCTCGTTATATAGGAGCAAGAAGGTATTAAAGTGAAAATAGGTGTATTTGATAGCGGGGTAGGGGGGCTTAGCGTTTTAAAATCTCTTTATGAAGCTAGACTTTTTGATGAAATTATCTATTATGGAGATACTGCAAGAGTTCCTTATGGAGTAAAAGATAAAGATACTATTATAAAGTTCTGTCTTGAAGCATTGGAATTTTTTGAACAATTTCAAATTGATATGCTTATCATTGCATGTAATACTGCTAGTGCTTATGCTTTAGATGCTTTAAGGACAAAAGCACATTTTCCAGTATATGGTGTAATTGATGCAGGGGTTGAAGCAACGATAAAAGCTTTGCATGATAAAAATAAAGAAATTTTAGTCATTGCAACAAAAGCAACCATTAAATCAGAAGAATACCAAAAGCGTTTATTATCCCAAGGATATACAAATATAAATGCTTTAGCTACAGGGCTTTTTGTGCCTATGGTTGAAGAAGGTATTTTTGAAGGAGATTTTTTGCAAAGTGCTATGGAGTATTATTTTAAAAATATCACAACTCCAGATGCTTTGATACTCGCTTGCACTCATTTCCCTTTACTAGGTCGTTCTTTAAGTAAGTATTTTGGTGATAAAACAAAATTAATTCATTCAGGAGATGCTATAGTTGAATTTCTTAAAGAAAAAGAAAATATAGATTTGAAAAATCATAAAGCAAAATTACATTTTTATGCTTCAAGCGATGTTGAATCTTTAAAAAATACTGCTAAAATTTGGCTAAATTTATAAGGAAATAAAATGATAGAATTGAAAAAACCAGATGAAATAGAAAAATTAAGAATAGCAAATCAAATTGTAGCAAAAACTTTAAATTTTTTAGAGAATGAAATTAAAATAGGAATGAGCTTAAAACAAATCGATAAAATGGCAGAAGATTATATTTTAAGCCTTGGCGCCAAGCCATCATTTAAGGGACTTTATGGTTTTCCAGGTGCCATTTGCACATCTTTAAATCAAGTTTGTATCCATGGAATTCCAGATGATAAAATTATCAAAGAGGGTGATATTTTAGGTCTTGATGTGGGAAGTTTGATTGATGGGTATTATGGGGATGCAGCAAGAACTATTGCTATAGGAGAAGTTTCACCCACTGATAAAGCTTTAATCTCTTGTGCTAAAGACGCGTTATATCATGCTATAGATATTATTCGTGATGGAATGCGTTTTAAGGAACTTTCAGCTGCTTTAGGCGAATTTATCCATGCAAGAGGTTTTGTCCCGCTTCGTGGATATTGCGGGCATGGTATAGGACGAAAGCCCCATGGAGAGCCTGAAATTTTAAACTATTTAGAAAAAGGTGCGAGTGCAAAAAGTGGCCCTAAAATTAAAAATGGAATGGTGTTTTGCATAGAGCCTATGATATGCCAAAAAGATGGAACACCAAAGCATTATAATGGAAAATGGGATGCTGGAAGTATTGATGGGCTGAATGCGGCTCATTATGAACATTGTGTTGCCGTGATTAATGGGCGTGCTGAAATTCTTTCTATGATATGATATTAAATTATAAAAATAATATTTTTTTCTTAAAATCCTAAAAATTTAAAATTTTTTAAATAATATTGTAGTAATATTCTTTAATAATTTAAGTTACTAAATGATATTTTTATAGCAGATTAAGTGTTTTTAGAATAAAATGTCACATCGTATTAAACTAAAACATAAATATGGTTTATATAATTTAATAAAAGTTGTTAAATTATCTAAATATTTATTTTGGTTTAAAGAGATCTTTTAAGATCTCTTTTGGGTTAGGCTATTTCCCTCCCCTTTTTATTCGTAGCCTAACTCTCTTTTAAGAGTTTGGAAAATCTCTTTAAGCTAAAATATATTATATTTGCTTAAAGAGAACAAACGATTACTATTTCTTATTTAAATAAATTTTTAAAATCCATTGTAGAGTTATAAATTCCAGTATTATCTATAGTTTCGCCCATGGTGATTGCGGTTGCTAACTCTGATAGAATGATTTTTATTTCATCTCTTTTATCTTGTATATAGGCCAATACACCTTCGTAATTACTTGTTTGAAGAATTAAAAGTGGATTAGCAATTTCAAATTCAAAAAGTTTTTTACCAACATAAACATTGAAAATATTTCCAAAAAGAGCTGTTCCCATGAAAGAGCAGTTTTGTATAAGTTGTGATGCTGTGGCATCAAGAGTTCTTTTTTGCATATCATCTGAATTTTCATCTATTCTTTCTAGAATACTTTTTTCTATTTTTTTTAAAGACATATCAAGCACTTGAAGTGCTCCTATAAAATCATTTGCATCATTGATTTGAGAGCAAATTTGATTTGCTTTAAATTCATTCACGCCTTGAATTTCACCTAAGTGTTTTTTAAATATATCTAAATCACTTTTCATTGTTTACCTTTCAAAAATATTGCTCAATATTTAAAAAGCAAAAAGTGTTCCTAAATTAGGATAAGTTAGAATTTACCCAAAAAACAATCTCATTGCCAATTTTATTCAAGGCTTTTTGAAAAGCATTATAAGTAGAGTGGATGTCTTTTTTTTCTATTTTTTCTTTAGTATTGAAAATTTTATGAGCTATTATTTGATTGTTTTCAAGATTTATGAAATTTACGCTTATAGAAATTTGAGCGTAGTTTTCATTGTTATTAAGAATTTGCTCAAAAGAGTTAATCCTGCTTTCAAGAGCATAATCCGCACTTAAAGAGCTTGTTGAAGAAAGTAGGGTTGTAAAAATATTGCTTTGTTCAAATTTTGACAAAATTAAAAAAGAATAAAGATTGCTTGGTAAATCTCCCCAGAAATAATGTGCGTATTTGTTGCTAAAACCATTATCTATATAAACAATAGCTCGCGAGTTTAAATACAAAGGTGCATTTGCATTGCGAATTTTAAGAATTTTACCGGTTTTTTTAAAAAAAATATTTGAATCTATTCCTTCATCTTTTAATATGATATTTTCATTTTTGTTGATGGTTTCGTGTCTTAAAGAGCATCCGCATAACATAAAAATAAAAGTCAAAATACAGAATAATTGCTTTAGCATTATTTTTCTCCTGGTCCTAGTTTAGGTTTGGTTTCTTTAAAAATCAAATCAGCAGGGCTGTTTTGTAAATTTTCTATTAGAATATTGCTTTCAATTAAAACTCGTTTAAAAAGCTCTAAATTTTGCATCAAAGATGCTTTAATATCATCATAAGTGTTTAATTTTTCATCAGCTTTTTTTATGAAATTTTTTAAAATCATCGTACTTTCTTTTATGTCTTTAAGACTGGAGTTGAAATTTTGCGCACTAAGGCTTATATTATCAGCCATTTTTCCTATTTTTAAACTTGCGTTTGAAAGATTAAGGCTTAAATTTTTAGAATTAGCGTTTAAATTTGCACTTAATTCTGCTAGATTTTGCAAAAGGATTTCTAGATTTTTAAGATTTTTTTCGCTTAAAAGTTCTTTTGATTTATCATCGGCCGTTTTAACTAAAGAAAAAATATGTTCACTTTGTCTATCTATAGTTGCTAAAAAACTTTCTTTAAAAGGAATGACTGGAAGTTTTCCCTGTATAGATACTAAATCTTTGCTATTTTTACTTCCGCCTTGAAGTTGGACAAATTTAAGTCCTGTGATACCTTGAAGTTGCAAAGTAGCAAAAGTATCTTCTTTTATAGGGGTGTTATTTTTGACCTTGATGCGTATGTTAACGCCGAGTTCATCTTGATTGTAAATGCTGATTTCTTCTACGCTACCTACTTCCACGCCCAAAAGCCTTACGGGTGCTTTTATGCCAAGTCCTGCAACGGATTCTTGTGTGTGAATTTCATAATACTTAAAACTTTCTTCTTTAGAGTATCCACCAAGCCAAAGTATGAAACCAAGGCTTGCAAAAAATACTCCAAAAACAAAAAGTCCTACAAAAAAATAATTTGCTCTATTTTCCACTTTTACTCCATAAATCTTTTAAAAAGTCGTTCATTTTGCAGGCGTAATTCTTCATAAGTACCGCAAAATCCAACTTTTTTATTTTCTAAAATGATAAAACGATCGAGTAAATTTTTCATACTTTCTTTATCATGTGTAACCAAAATGATATTTAAATCAAAACTTTTTTTTAACTCTAAAACCAAATCGTCAAATTCACGACTACTATGAGGGTCAAGTCCTGAAGTAGGTTCATCTAAAAAAAGCAATTTACTATCAAGTGCTAAAGCTCTAGCAATTGCCACTCTTTTTTGCATACCGCCACTAAGTTCACTTGGAAATTGTTTTAAAACACTTTCGTTTAAGCCTACCATTTTTAGCTTCATTAAAACCAGTTCTTGTATGCTATTTTCATCTAAATGAGTGTATTCTTTTAAAGGAATGGCGATATTTTCATAAACATTAAAAAAGCTAAAAAGTGCAGCAAACTGAAAAACCACACCCCATTTTTTACGCAAAGCAAGTGCATCTTCTTCGCTGATATTTTTAAGTTTATAGCCTAAAATTTCATATTCTCCACCATCAAAATGTTCAAGCATAAGCATTTGTTTTAAAAGGACGGATTTTCCACTTCCACTACCTCCTAAAATACCAAAAATTTCATTTTTTTTGATTTCAAAACTTACGCCATCATGGACAATTTTTTCTCCAAATTTTGTAATGATATTTTGCGCTTTAACAACCATTTAAATTCCTGCAGAAGTTAAAACAACAGAGAATAAAGCATCAAAAGCTATCACCCAAAAAATAGCATTTACAACGCTTTTTGTTGTATAAATTCCTATGCTTTGTGTAGTGTTTTTTACCTCAAAACCACGAAAACAAGCAATAAGTCCTATTAAAAATCCAAAAATAGGTGCTTTTGCAAGTCCTATAAAGATATGTTTTATATCGACAGCTTCTCTAAAGCGTCTTAAAAATTCGACAAAAGAAATATCAAGATTTAATTTTGCAATCATCATTCCGCCTATAATACTGATTGCATCGCTAATGGCAACGATTAAAGGCATGGCCACTACCAAAGCCATGACACGTGGAATAATAATAAATTCAAAAGAACGAAAACCCATAGTATTCATAGCTGCAATTTCATCAGTAATTTTCATCACTCCAATTTGTGCGGTATAAGAACTTGCACTTCTTCCCGCGATTACTATGGCAGCGATTAAAGGTGCAAGTTCTCTAGTGGCTGAAATTCCCATCAAATCCACTATGAAAATATTGGCTCCAAATTGTGCGAGTTGATAAGCAGCCTGATAGGCTAAAACCACTCCTACTAAAAGAGCGGTTAAAATAACTATAGGTAAGGCTTTAAAAGCAGAATTTTCTATATGATATAAAAAAGCAATAAAGCGAAAATTTTTAGGATTTTTAAGGCATAAAAAAAGACTTGTGAAAAAAGCTCCTGTGAAATTGATGAATTTTCTTAAAATTTTTAAAAGTTCTAAACTTAATTTTCCAAGATCGATAAAGTATTCACTGAAATTTTTATGTGATTTTTTTGTTTTGCTTAGTCTTTGGTAGTTTTTTTCACAAAGTTCAAAAAGGGTTTGAAAGCGTGAATTTAAGCCTTCTTTGGTGATTTTAATATTTTTATCTTTAAGATCATTTTCCAAAGCAAGGAAAAATCTCACTCCAGCGGTATCGATTGCTTTTAGATCTTTAAAATCAAAAATCACTTCCTTGCTTTGGATCAAAGCTAAAAAATCTTTTATTTTTAACTTATAAATGCTTGTTTTATCCCAAATTCCAAAGATAAAAAGAGTGTTATTTTGAAATTTGAAATTTGTATTCATTTTATTTGCTAAGGATAAAATTTACAAGCTTTGAAACGCTAAATCCAAAGTGTTCAAACACATCTTTGTCTTTGCCGCTTTCTCCAAAACTTTCTATGCCATACACTTTATGGCAAAATTTATAAAGTTCATTAGAATGTGCTGCTTCAACACCTATAACTTCACCTTTTAACAATCTTTCTTGATAAGCTTTATCTTGTTTTTCAAAAAGTTCAAAACAAGGCATGGAAACAACATTACAAGCAAAACCTTGTTTTTCAAGTTCGTTTGTACTTTCTAAACAAAGCCAAACTTCACTTCCACTTGCTAAAAGTGTAAATTTAGCCTCTTTGCTTTCTTTGAGTAAATACGCTCCATTTTTTACATCTCCAAAAACAGGTTCATTTAGAGCTCTGAGTTTTTGGCGTGAAAGCAGAAAAGCACTCGGAATATCAGCATTTAGGGCTATTTGCCAAGCTTTGACATTTTCCACCCCATCAGCAGGTCTAAAGGTTAAAAAATTTGGCATAGCTCTAAAAGTGCTAAGTTGTTCTATAGGTTGGTGTGTTGGTCCATCTTCGCCCACGCCTATGCTATCGTGTGTGAAAATGAAAAAATGTTTGATTTTCATTAGAGCTGCTATTCTTGCGGCAGGTTTTAAGTACTCGCTAAAGATGAAAAAAGTTGCCGAAAATGGTAAGAAAATTCCATATCTTGCAAAAGCATTGTTAATCGCTGCCATAGCGTGTTCTCTGATACCAAAATGGATATTTTTACCTTCTACAAAGTCTCCCATACTGTGAAGTTCTGTTTTATTCGAAGGGCCTAAGTCTGCACTTCCACCTAAAAATCCTTCTAAATTTTTAGCTAAAACATTTAAAATTTCACCATTACTATCTCTTGTAGCAAGATCTTTTCCTTTAAAATCAGGATAAGCTATCTTGTTAAAATCAGGATTTAATAGCCTTTCTAAAAGTTCTTTTTTAGCACTTTTTTCAAGCTTATCTTTCCATTTTGCTTCTTCTAAATCCCCAAGTTCTACAGCACTTTCAAAGCGGATTTTGCTTGCTTGTGGGATATGAAAACTGATATTTGGATCAAAACCTGCTTGTTCTTTGGCTTTTTTAATCACTTCTTCACCCAAAGGTGCGCCATGGCTTTTATGACTGCCTTCAAGCTCTCCTGCACCCTTTGCTATAGTTGTTTTTGCGATGATAAGACAAGGTTTTGTGGATTTTTTAGCTTGTTCTAAGGCTTTATTAATTTCTTCATAATCGTGTCCATTTATACTTAAAACTTCAAATCCTTGTGCTTCAAAACGCATTTTTACATTTTCGTTAAAGGCTAAACCTACATCGCCTTCTATGGAGATATCGTTGCTATCATAAATAAGTATGAAATTATCAAGTTTGTGAAGTCCTGCTAAAGAACAAGCTTCATAAGAAATGCCTTCTTGCAAATCTCCATCTCCGCAAAGACAATAAATTTTATGATCGATTAAATCACTACCTAGTAAATTTTGTGCTTTTTTTGCCGCCATAGCAAAGCCTACAGCATTGGCAACGCCTTGTCCTAAAGGGCCTGTAGCAATCTCTACTCCAAGAGTTGAAATTTCAGGGTGTCCTGGGGTTTTAGAATGAAGTTGGCGGAAATTTTTAAGATCTTCTAGGCTTAAATCATAGCCACTTAAATGTAAAAAACTATAAAGTAAAGCACTTGCATGTCCACCTGAAAATACAAGTCTATCACGGTTTAGCCAAGTTGGATTTTTGGGATTGTGTTTTAAATGATAACTTAAAACACTTAAAATATCTGCTAAGCCCAAAGGTGCACCTGGGTGTCCTGAGTTTGCTTTTTGCACCATATCGGCACTTAAAAATCTTAGAGTATTTGCCTGTTCTTGTAAAATTTGAATGTCCATTTTTTGCCTTTATAAGTATTGAATTATTAAATTTTGTATCATTTGTGCGAGTTTTTCATTAAGTTTTTCTAAATCTTGTTCGCATTCACTAAGAAGATTTTCTTTTGTTTTTATGGCTTGTTCAAGTCCAAGCAAATTGACAAAAGAATTTTTATGAATATCGTTATTAGTAGGCTTTCCGCTTTGTTCTTGACTTGTGGTTACATCGATAATATCATCATTGATTTGAAAAATCAGTCCTAGTTTTAAACCAAGTTTGTAAATTTGATTGCTTTCTTCGTTGTTAAGTTCGCAAATTTCACAACCCATTTTTAAAGCTGCAGCGATTAATCTTGCGGTTTTATGTGTGTGTAAAAACTCAAGTTCATTTAAACTCAGTCTTTTGTCTTCAAAAAAACAATCAATAGCTTGTCCTATGACCATTCCATTAAGTCCTGCATTAAAGGCAAGGGTTTTGATGAGTTTGATTTTGATTTCATCTTTTAAATGAGCATGACTTAGAACTAAAAAAGCTTCAGTATTTAAAGCATCACCCACTAAGATGGCTGTAGTTTCATCGTAGCTTTTGTGTAAGGTTGGAATTCCTCGTCTAAAATCCGCATTATCCATAGCGGGTAAATCATCGTGTATGAGTGAATAAGTATGGATAAATTCCAAAGCTAAAGCCACATCTAAAGCTTGATTTAAAAGTTTAGGTTTATTGCTTTGTACTACGCTTAAAAGCAATTGTGCACGAAAATGCTTCCCTCCTGCTTTTAGCATAAGAGCTAAAGCTTCATTAAAAAAAGGATGAAAGCTTTCGACTTTAGGTAGATTTTTTTCTAAGTGATGGATAAAAAGTTCTTTTAAATTCACTTAGTAAGCCTTATGAAAAATTGAAATTTACCATCGCCACCTGAGTTGGCATTTCCGCCTAGTTCATTGTTGAAATTTGATAAAGGTAATTTAGTACTTTTGCGTTCAATTAAGATGCTAAAGTCATTACCAGCGCTTAAAATATTTTGTAATTCTTTAAAATTATTTAAAATAATATTATTAACGCGTAAAATTTTATCTCCTACCATAAATCCTGCATTTGATGCTTTTGATTTTGGATCTATTTTGGTTACAACAAGACTAGTATTAACCGTTAAACCAAGATTGCTTGTGAAATTTGTAATTTTTGGTTTTGGTTTAGAATCAGGAAGGTTAAATTTGCTCAAATCTTTTGCAAAAACTTCAGTAGAAATATTTAAATCCATATTATCACGTAACACTTGAAAATAAAGAGTGCTTCCGCGATCTGCAAAAAGAATTTTTTCATTGAGTTTTCTTAAATCATTGGCGGGTAAACCATCAACACTTATAACTTGATCGTTGATTAAAAATTGTGGATTTTTTCTTACATTGTTAACATAAATTTTATTTTCTCGAATAACAAAATCAACGCCAATATCCCCCCAATAAACATCGTTATATTTCATAAAATGTTTTAAATAGCGATTGCCTATAAAAGAGCTATTATTTAAAGCAATCCCCATCATTTCACAGCACGGAGTCCCTAAAAGTCCTATTTTAGAATTAAAATCAAGTTGATCTTTTTCATCAATATTTTGAGCTAAATACTTAATATGTCCTATATAGGGTTTATTAGGATCCCAAATTCCAACCCAATCATTACGAGTAAGTTTTTCTTCATCACCCATAGGAGTAGGGATTAGGCTAAAGTCAGTTCTTACAAGGTATAAATTTAAAAATGGATCGTATTTTACATATTTGTTAAGCTTAGTATTAGGCTGTTTTAACACAGCAAGTAAATTTTCACTGAGTGCAAAAGCTGGCATTCCTTCATAGTTAAGCATGCTTGCCTTATTTCTTTCATAACCTGCTAAAAAATCTTCAAATTTAGGTCTTTCTATACCAAAAGACAAAGTAAAAAGCATACAAATAATTAAAATTTTTTTCATAATTTCATACCTCCAAAACCGCCTAAAACATCATTCGCCATACTTGAACGATTTTGCGCAACCATAGCCAAAACATCATTAATTGCAGAAATAAGTAAAATTTGCAAGGATTCTTTATCTTCAAGTAAAGAATCATCAATGCTAACATCGATAATTTCACCCTTTCCATTGGCACTTACTTTAACAAGTCCTGCTCCACTTTTGGCACTAAATTCACGATTTGCAAGTTCTAGTTCTATATTTTTTGCTTTTTCTTGAACTTGATTTAAAAGTTCTCCCATTTTAGAAAAATCCATATTTTCAAACATTGATTATCCTTGATTTTTTAAAATTTCATTAACAACTACTTTATCACTAAAAGGATATTTTATCCCTTTAATTTCTTGAGTAGTTTCATCACCTTTGCCTAAAATAACGACTAAATCGTCATTTTCTTTTAGTTCTAAAGCTTTTTTTATAGCTTCTTTTCTATCTTCTATCATTAAAACTTTTTCTTTTTTAGTAAAGCCTGATAAAATTTCTTCCATGATGGTTTTTGGTTCTTCACTGCGTGGATTGTCACTTGTAATGATAGCAATTTTTGCAAAATGTTCGACGATTTTTCCCATTAAAGGGCGTTTGGTTTTATCTCTATCTCCACCTGCTCCAAAAACAACGATGAGTTTTTTATTTTTAAGAGTGTCAAGCACTTTTTCAATGCCATCAGGCGTATGAGCAAAATCTACAATCACGCCTTTTGCTACTTGTTCTACCCTGCCACAAACCCCGCCAAATCCACTGATAGCTTTTTCCAAGTCTTTTAAATCAGGCTTTACGAGTTCATTCACACAAGCACTAGCAACTAGAAGATTGTAAAGATTAAAAAGTCCTAGCAAGGGCGAGTCTATGTGAAAAGTTTGATTTTTATTTGTTACAATAGCACTAATGCCTTCTTCTAAAGAATAAGCTTTGATTTGATATAAAGCAGGATTTTCTATGCCATAAGTAAAAGCATTACGCACATTAAATTTAATAGCCAAAGCATCTTTGTTGATAAATTTTAAACTCTCATCGGTAAAAAAAAGTTCTTTTGCTTCTTTATAATTTTCAAAAGTACCGTGAAAATCTAAATGATCTTGAGTGATATTGGTAAAAATTTTAGCAGCAAAATTTAAGCCTTCGATGCGGTTTTGAATTAAGGCGTGTGAGCTTACTTCCATGATGAAAAAATCACATTTTTTTTGAGTGGCTATTTGTAGGTATTCTAAGGTTTTAAGAATAGGGGAGGTGGTTAAGGATTTTTCATCGATTTGTTCATCGTTGATAAAAGCTCCTCTTGTCCCACAAAGCCCACACTTATAACCTAAATCCAATAAGATAGAATAAATCGCTGCTGCGGTTGTGGTTTTGCCATTGGTTCCTGTGATTCCTATGATTTGAATCTTTTCATCGATTTTTAAAAGTTTTTTACACTCATTTACATCAATGATTTTTGCACCTTTTTCTAAGGCTTGAGCGTGAAATTTAGCATTTTGTGTGGTTTGCAAAAAAAAGCATTCTTTTTCACACTCTAAGGTGTTATCTGTAATGAATGAATTTTCAAGTTTTAATTTCACTTTTAAATCCCATGAGTTTTTCTTGGAGTTTGATAAATCTATCATTTGCCCAAAAATGAGGCATAACATTTTCTATGTAATTTAAAGTCATATCTTTATAGCCATTATCAAGTAATTTTTCCAAAAAATCTAAAAAATCATCACGATTATCAATAACTAACTTAGTGCTGTTAATGATATTTTCAAAACTTTTTTGAAAGCCAAGTTCTTCTTCGCTTTTTAAAAAATCTTGATAATTTAACGCATGCCCATCTTCAAATTCGTTTTCCTGTTTGTTTTCTTGTTTTTTAAATTCAATTGTACTTAAAATTTCTTCTAAGTCTTTATCAATGCTAGAGATTTTGTAATGTTCTATATAAAAATCAAAAAGTAAAGAAGCTTCTTTAGGAGATTTTAAAGCAAGATCACAAAGGCAGATAAAATTTAGCAAGCGTTTATTTTTGCGTTTTTCATAAGCCATAGAAAAATACATTTTTGCAGTTTTAAAATCTTTCTTGTAAAAATGTTCAATTCCAAGTTTTTTATAATTTTGCAAATTCGTCTGCTCCGCCGTTTAAATTGATTATAGTGATTTCTGGATGAATATCAATCTTAAGTTGCCTTTCAAGACCATATTTTAGCGTTGTTCCACTCGATGCACAGCCTTTACAAGCTCCTATTAAATGGACATAAACAATCCCATTTTTAATTCCTAAAAATTCAAGCCCTCCGCCATCACGTTCAAGCATAGGCAAGCTCTTTTCTAAACTTGTTTTAACAGGATTTATAAGCTCTTCATCACTAAAAGGCATCATAATTTATCCTTAAAAATTTTTATATACTTTAGCGTGATTGTGTTTAAAAAAAGGTAAATTAAGGCTTGAAATTTAAATAAATTAAAAAGGTTCGTCATTATTTTGTATGCTAAATCCTAAATCATAAGCTGTAAAGTTTTTGTTACCAAAAATTCCATTTAAGTTTCTAAATGATTGTTGCAGAATTTCTTCGTTTTTTTCATATTTTAAGAAGCTTAAATATTCTTTTAAAAAATTATTTAATTCTGCGGTATTTAAATTTTTAATTAAAAGATTTAAATTTTTATCAATAAGCGTAAAAAGTTGTTTTTTTAATGCGAGTGTAGAATTTTTAATTTTTACATTGTTTAAAAAAGCTAAATTAACCTTGCAAATACCTAACAAGAATTCGCTATAGTTTAAATTTTTTCGAATATTTTTACTTTCAAATTCTCTAATATCACTATCTTCATAACCTTTTTTTTCTAAAATTTTATCCAATAAAATCTTATGTTTAAAACAAACACTATCACTAATTTGCTTAAAATCGTTACATATATCTGGATGCTGTTTTAAAAAAGCTATAAGTTCTAATTCTGCAATGTGAATTTTTTCTTTAGGAAAATTGTATTTATTTTGAGAAATTAAAGGGGTTTGTATGGTTTTTTTTGAATTTTGTGATAAGACAATAAATTTTTCATCCACTTTTAATAAATTTGAAACTAGACTAGTGTAAGAATTTGCCACTAAAGGTTCAAGATTAAAGGTGAATTTTTGTATAGTTTCTAAAGCTTTTTGTTTATCAAGAGCAGAAATTATGGAATGAGTGGATATTAAGCGTCTGATATAAAATTCACCAAGCTCTATTCCTTCATCGAGTATATTATGGAGTTTTGTGCTTTCATTTTTTGCTACGAGCTCAGCAGGATCTTTTCCGCCTTGCAAAATTGCCACTTTACCGTCTATTTTGTTTGTGCTTAATAAAAATGCAGATCGTGTCGCAGCTTTTAATCCTGCTTCATCATTGTCAAAACATAAAATCACTTTTGCATCATAACGGCGGATTAAGGGTAGATGATGTTCGGTTAATGCTGTTCCAAGAACTGCTACAGCATTGTTAAACCCTGCTTTGTGAAAAGCTATTGCATCCATGTAGCCTTCACATACTATTATTTCTTTTTTTTTGGCTATATTTTCTTTAGCGATGTTAAAAGCATAAAAAATTCTACTTTTATCAAAAAGTATATTTTGGGGTGAATTTACATACTTTGCCGGTACATTGGGATTTAAAGTACGCCCTCCAAACCCTACCAATAAGTCTTTATGATCGTAGATTGGAAAGGTGACACGCCATATAAAACTTGCGTAAAATTCATTATTTTCATCTTTTTTTAAAGCTCCAACACTCATAGCATCTTCTAAAGGAATTTTTTGATTTTGCAACAATCTTATACTATCTTCACTTGCTCCTGCAAAACCTAATTCGAATTTGGCTATATCTTTGTCATTTAAAGCTCTCTGGTAAAGATAGGTTAAAACTTCTTTGTGGTGTTTGAGATTATCTTTAAAATACGCATTTAAGCTTGGTAGTATAGACTTTAGCTCTTTTTTATTTTCTTGTTTTTCTTTTGTATAACTCAAAGTAAAATTACTAAGGCTTGCAACTTTTTCAACTGCATCGGCAAAACTTAATTTTTCATAATCCATTACAAATTTAAAAGCATCTCCACCAGCTTTGCAAGCAAAACAATGATAAAAACCTTTGGTAGGATTGATATGCATAGACGGGTTTTTATCTGCATGGAAAGGACAGATACACACAAAACTAGAGCCTTGTTTTTTTACTTCAATATAATTTTCTATAATATCAACAATATTAAGTCTTTGGGATAAATTTTCTATACTTTCTTTAGTTATCATTTTACAAACCTTGTTAAAATTATACAAAGATTTGGCTATAATTTGGCATAAAATTTTTAGAGCGAGACTATGGATTTTTTCTTTGTAGAATACAGAGACCCTTTAGTAGGGCTTATAATTTTAACCATTTTAGTATTTGTTGTAGCTGTTGCAAATTATATTTGGAAAATATTTGCTAGCAAAGATGAAGAACAAAAGCTTGAAAAATTTATAAAAAAATTTGAAATGGATAACGCTCATAAAGAGTTATTAAGAAATAGTAGCTTGAGTTTTGGAAATTTAAGTTTTTTGGCTGAAATTTTTACTAAAAGCGGGGAATTTGAAAAAGCAACTCAAATTTATTTGATTGCTCTTGAAAAATGTAAAGATAAACAAGAAAGAGAATTTATTTTCCTTTCTTTAGCAAAAGTTTATTTTAAAGCAGGATTTTTAGAGCGTGCAAAAGAAGTTTTATTACAAGCTTTAAAACTGCGTCCAAGAAATATACAAGCCTTAAAACTTTTAAAAATTGTTTATTTAAAACTTCGTTCTTATAAAGAAAATTTAGAACTTTTAGAATGTCTTTTTGAGCTTAATGAAGATGTACAAAAAGAGAGTGATTTTATCAAAGCTTTAGAACTTTGTACTTTTAATATTACTGATGAAGAAAAAAAGAAAAAACTTTTAGAATTTAAAATAGAAGATAATCCTATGTTGGGGCGTTTAGTTTTTGAAAAATATCATATGTTTTTAGGGCAAAATTTTTTTGATATTTGTGATTTGCTTTATAGAGAAAATGAAGCGTTTAATTTAGAAAATCAAGATTTTTTAGAATTCTTTTATGCTTTGGGTAAAATTTCAAAGCATGATGATACGCACCAGTTTGTTTTTAAAAATTCTAACTTTAAAATGTTAAAAATTTTAAAAGATAATTCTTTTAATGCGGGGTTAGAATTTTCATATCGTTGTTCTGAGTGTAAAAATGTAATGCCTTTGTTTTTTTATCACTGTCCTGTTTGTTATGAGTTTAATACTTGTAAAATTATTTATGAAGTGAAAAACAATGAAACACATTGAAATTTATACAGATGGCTCATGTCTTAATAATCCAGGTTTTGGCGGATGGGCTTATATTTTGCGTTATAAGGAGTATCAAAAGGAAGGTTTTGGAGCTGAGGCTAATACCACTAACAATAGAATGGAGCTAATGGCAATTATTGAATCTTTGAAGGCTTTAAAAGAGCCTTGTGAAATTTCGCTTTTTACAGATTCTAACCTAATGGTTCAAAGTATTAATGAATGGCTAGAAGGATGGATAAAAAAGGATTTTAAAGGTAAAAAAAATATAGATTTATGGAAGGAATATATTAAAGTGGCAAAATCTCATAAGATTAAGGCTTTTTGGGTAAAAGCACATAATGGACATTTGGAAAATGAAAGGTGTGATACATTGGCGCGTGAAGCTGCTTTGAAAATTGCAAGGGAAAATGATGAAAAACATTGAAAAGCTAGAGCAGAGTTTAACTTATGAATTTAAAGATAAAAATCTTCTTATACATGCTTTAACCCATAAAAGTTTTAAAAAATCTTACAACAACGAACGCTTGGAATTTTTAGGTGATGCCGTGCTTGATTTAGTTGTAGGTGAATACCTTTTTCATAAATTCGCCAAAGATGCCGAAGGAGATTTATCTAAGCTTAGAGCGGCTTTAGTGAATGAAAAGTCTTTTGCAAAAATTGCAAATAGTTTAAATTTGGGTGATTTTATTTTTATGAGTGTTGCTGAGGAAAACAATGGAGGAAAAGAAAAGCCTTCTATACTTTCAGATGCGTTAGAAGCCATTATAGGTGCTATACATTTAGAAGCTGGGTTTGAGTTTGCAAAAACTATTGCTTTAAGACTTATAGAAAAAAATTTCCCTCAAATTGATGCAAAAATTCTTATAAAAGATTATAAAACAAAATTACAAGAGATTACACAGGGAAAAATCGGACAAACTCCGCAGTATGAAACAGTGCGTGCTTTTGGTCCTGATCATTTAAAGCAATTTGAAATCGCTTTAATGCTTGATGGTAAAGAACTTGCAAGAGCTATTGCGGGAAGCAAAAAAGAAGCACAGCAAATGGCAGCAAAAATTGCACTTGAGAAATTAGGAGCTTTATAGTGAATACCTTTGGTACGAGATTGAAATTTACAAGTTTTGGTGAGTCTCATGGTGTGGCTGTTGGATGTATTATTGATGGAATGCCTGCTGGGGTTAAATTTGATGAAGAATTTTTGCAAAATGAGCTTGATAAACGCAAAGGCGGAAGTAAATTTGCAACACCAAGAAAAGAAAGCGATAAAGCTCAGGTTTTAAGCGGGGTTTTTGAAGGATATACAACGGGTCATCCCATAGCTATAGTAGTTTTTAATGAAAATGCTCATTCTAAAGATTATGATAATTTAAAAGATCTATTTCGTCCTGCTCATGCGGATTTTACTTATTTTTATAAATATGGCATAAGAGATCATAGGGGTGGGGGTAGATCAAGCGCTAGGGAAAGTGTTGCTAGAGTGGCTGGTGGTGCAGTTGCAGCGATGCTTTTGTGTGAATTTGGCATTTGTGTTCAAAGTGGTGTTTTTGGAATAGGAACTTTTGTATCAAATTTGAAAGAAGAAGAATTTGATTTTGAATTTGCTAAGAAAAGTGAAATTTTTTGCCTTGATCCAAAACTAGAAAGTGACTTTAAAAATGAAATTTTAAATGCTAGAAATTCAAAAGATAGTGTAGGCGCTGCTGTTTTTACAAAAGTTAGTGGTATGCTTGTGGGACTTGGAGAAGTTCTTTATGATAAGTTAGACTCTAAATTAGCTCATGCTTTAATGGGAATTAATGCTGTTAAAGCAGTTGAAATAGGCGAAGGTATTAATGCAAGTAAAATGCGCGGATCGTATAATAATGATGCTTTAAAAGATGGCAAGTTTTTAAGCAATCATAGTGGAGGAATTTTAGGAGGAATTTCAAATGGAGAAAATCTTATTTTAAAAACTTATTTTAAACCTACTCCTTCTATTTTTGCCAAGCAAGAAAGTATAGATAAATTTGGCAATAATTTGGAATTTGAACTCAAAGGTAGGCATGATCCTTGTGTAGGTGTTAGAGGAAGTGTTGTAGCTAGTGCTATGGTGCGTTTAGTTTTGGCTGATTGTTTGCTTTTGAATGCGAGTGCGAATTTAAACAATTTAAAAAATGCTTATGGATTAAAATAAAAAAAGCCCATTTTCATGGGCTTGATTGCAATATTTTGAAAAGATTCAAATACTATATCGCTTGTTTTGCTAAATACTTTATACTTTAACTAATAAAAAATTGATTAATATCAGCCTTATTTTCAAAAGCTATACTTGTATAAGCTTGATTTTTAAATTTAAGTTCATAGCTTTTTCCTACTTCGTGTTTAGTATAGGTAAGGGCTATTTTTAAGGCAAGTTCTAAGTCTTTTTCTGAAATTTTTTCATCTACCAAAGAGTAAGCTCCGATTAAATCTCCAAGTTCTATTACTTCATATTTAGGAGTTTTTAAACCTTTTAAAAGAGTATTTTCAAGTTCATTTCTACCTATGATCATTTTAGCTCCATTGGGTAATCTTAAATGACGACCATATTTTAAAAGTTGTGCGTCATTAACCTGCATATCTTTGTCAAATTCTATGAAATCTCGAATTTTTTTAGCAAAACTATCAAGAGTTAGCAAACAACCTCCACCTGGGCTTTCAAAGTCTTCTAATCCAAATTTAGCTGCAAGTTCAAGTTGTCTTTTACGACTTCTTCCGCTAATACCTTCGAGTTTTTCTCTATCTACCCAACCTTCTCTTTCAGGTTTGGTTAGAGGTAGGTTTTTTGCACACATAGGACGCAAGATTAAATCTTCTTCATCAAGAGCAAGTTTTTTAACCTTTGCCATTGCATCACTTCTTTGACTCATAGGGCGTTGTCCTAAAACTTCTCCTGTGATGATAAAACTTGCATTTTCTTCTTTTAACATAGCAAGAGCAGTTTTAAACATAAAAGCATGACAATCTATACAAGGATTAAAATGTTTGCCATAGCCATATTGTGGATTAAAAAGCACTTCTTGAAGATAGGAATTTCTTACATCTATCATTTCAAAATCCGCACCTACCATCGCTGCACGCTTTTTCATGATTTCGCTTTTATCACTTGTGCTTCCAAAACCTATGTTGATATTTAGAGCTTTAACTTCTATGCCTTGTGCAGTGATGAGTTTCATTGCAAGCATACTATCAAGCCCACCGCTAAAAAGAGCTAATGCTTTCATTGATTCCTTTCTGAGATTATAAAGTTTTTTAAGATTTTGTCGATTATAAAAGGTATAATTTTAACTAAAAAATCTTTAAAATAAGGATTGGAAAGTGTTAAAAATAATTTTGATTTTAAGCATTTTGAGTTCTTTTGCTTTTGCAAATTCTTGTGCTAACTACGAGCAAGAACTTAAAAAGTGTAATTCTTTAAAAAATTCACATGAGAGAAAAATGTGTCGTTTAGGTTTATTTGCAAAATGTAAAAAAGGATAAATAATGAAAATCGATACTTCTGCTAGTTTAACCCATTCTTTAACTAATAATGTTGATAAAAAAGAGCTTAGCGTATTAAAAAAAGAAGATCAAGATAAAATTCCCGTGCAAGATCTTTCGAGTTTAAATAGCGATGGTGTTAAGGTTGTTTTTGAAAATAAGCAAGGTGAACTTATAGCTTTAAATTTAAGCGATGAAAATTATAGTAGTTTACAAAAAAATTTCGGTTCTTATATGAATTATGTTGCTAGAAATGATGGTAGTATAAGGCTTAATGGCGAAGCAAATCAATTTGTTTCAAATTGGTTTGAAAGTGTAAAAGATAATTTTGGTTCTTTAAATTCAAATTTAAATAATAAACAACAAAGTGTAAAATTAAATTTTAATACAAGTACCCTTCAACAAAGTATGCAAAATTTAGGCTTTAAAACAAGCGATGAAAAAATATCTGATGATGCAAATATAGAAGAAAAATTAAATTTTTTTATTGATAAAGATGTAAATAAAGATGGTAAAGTTGATGATAGTGATGTTAAAGAACCTAGCATGAGAGAAATTTTAAGCGACATTAAAGAAGCATCAGGTGGTGGAGCTAATGCTATGAAAACCATAGATCCGCAAAAAATCAATAAAAAAGATGATAAGGAAAATAATATCAAAGAAAAAGGAGACGAAGATTTGCTTCAAAAAGCTCAAGAAAAAGGTTTAAGTGCTTTAAGTGCTGATGAGCAGGCAAAGCTTGAGGCTAGCAATCCTGAAGAATTTGAAAAACTGAAGCAAAAATCTTTGCAAGAATTAAGTCAGAATTTAAGTAAAGATTTTCAAAATAAAATTGAAAATCAAGAAGCACAAATTGTAGATAAGAGAGTGTAGCAAATTATAATTTTATCCTCTTAGGGTTTTAAAATCATATATAATAGGTAGTGTAATTCTTAAATCTCCGTTATAGTGTGGAAAATTTAAAGAAGCTTTTCTTATGCTTTCTAAAGCACTTTTATCTAATAAATCATATCCTGAGCTTTCTATGATTTTTAAATCTGCTAAAGTTTTGTTTTCTTTCCATAAAAATTCTACTTTTACAGTTCCTTGCATACGCATTTTTTTTGCTTGCCTTGGATAAAATTGTGCTTGTTGTATAGCTTTTTGAATTTCTTTTAATACAGGGTGATTATCTTTTCCTTGTGTTAATTGGGTGATTTTAGGTTTGACATTTGTATCAGTTGTTTTTGTAAAAGTTTTAACTTCTTGAGTTGGTGTTATTGGGGTTTTATTTGGTATTGGGCGTGGAGGTATTTTTTTTACCTTTTTTTGAATTTTTTCAGGAGTTTTTTTTAATAACTTTTGGCTGAGGTTTTGGTTTGATAGGTTCTATAATGGATTCTGTTGGTTTAGTCTCATTTGTTGGATTAGTTTGGGTAAATTGTTTTATTGCTAAAGAAAAAGAATCTTCATTTTTAATTTCCATTTTAAAAAAGTCATTTGAGTGAAAAATGACAAAAAGTAAAGGTATAAAGACTATAAAAGTTATATAAGAAGCTTGGTATTTATGATTTAAAAATAAAGTTTTCATTTGTTTTTCTCAGTAAGAATCTGAAAATTTTCATGTTCTTTGGCTTTTAAAAAATCTATAATTTTTACAAAGCTTTCAAATTTAGCATTTTTATCGCTTTTTAGTTCTACTATGGTTTTTTTATCAAGTGAAAAAATAGCATTTTGAACTTCATTTAAATCAGCTAATTTATCATTTAAATAAAAAGTATTTTTTTCGTCTATGGTTATAAGAAGTTTTTTTTCATTATTGCTTATATTGGTAGCATTTTCACTTGAAGGAAGTGAGATTTGAATTTTTCCATGCGCAATAAAGGTTGAAATACTAAGCACTATAGCAAGCAAAACAAGCATAATGTCTATAAATGGGACTATATTTAAACCTTCATTTTTTGGTAGTTTAAGCATTTTTATTTGCCTTATAAGCATTGCTTAAGAGAGAAACTTTTCTAAGTAAGGCATTATAAGCCATTAAAGCAGGAATAGCAACCAAAAGTCCTAAGGCTGTAGCTTTAAGAGCTAAAGAAAGTCCCACGACTATAGATTTGACATCTATATTGCCCGCCAAGCCCATTTCGTAAAATGTAACCATGATGCCTATTACAGTGCCTAAAAGTCCTATATAAGGGGCATTGGAATAGATGATATATATGGTGGTTAAATTTTCACTAATCGCATCATCAAATTGCTCTTGATTCTCATAATTTTTAAAGTTAATTTTTCTAAAAAATAGCATTCTTTCTACAACACACCAAAAAGCTATAAATGCCATAATTCCTAGAATTAAAAAGATAATTAAATCGATGTAATCTTTTAAAAATTCCATATTTTTCTCCAAAAATATACTTATAAATTTTAAAAGATTATACTGTATAAAAAATAAATTTATAATTAATATCAATTATCATAATTTTTAAGAAATTCTTGTTTATAGTATTTATTTTTATTAGGTTATAATTTATAAAAATTTAATAGGGTTTAACATGACTATAGATTTAAATCACAATTTTACCTCTTTTGTTCTTCTTGATAAAGTTGATTTTAATTTTTCGGAGTTAAAAAGCATTTTAGAAGATAAATTTAATATAAAAATAGCTGATGAAAATTTTACCAAAGAGGGCGTGATTTTTTCATATGAAAATATGTTAGTTACTCTAAATTTGATTAAAAATCCTATACCTAATCACGAAGCAGAATACTATGCAAATTTTAATTTTATGTGGAAAGATGCCTTAGAGCAAACTAAAAAACATAAAGCTCATCTTCTTATAGCGGTGCTAAGTCAAGATCAAAGCAAATTAGAACAAGCTAAAATGTTTACGAAAATTGCAGCTTTATGTTTGGATAATAAACATGCTTTAGGTTTTTATACAGGTGCAGTTGTTTTAGAGCCCAGTTTTTATATAGAAAATGCAAAAATGTTAGATGATAATCGCTTGCCGGTATATAATTGGATATATGTTAGTGTTTATCCTAGTGAAAATGGAGTTAATGCTTATACTTATGGGCTTAGAAATTTTGATAAATTAGAACTTGAAGTTTGTGATTTAAACATAGAAGAAAAAGAACTTTTCTTTTATATTTATGATATTGTTTTGCATATTTTAACTTATGATATTAATCTAAAAGATAAAGATATTTTAAAATTTGAAGATGGAAAAGAAATAAAATTTATAAAAAGTCAAGGTATAAGTGTTGAGAATGAAAGCTTGAAAATTATTTTTTAAGTTTCACATTCACTTCACAGTTTTGAGTTAAACTTTCGCCAACCAAGAAAAAAAGGAGAAATTATGAAAGCAAAACTAACTTTACTTGCTTTGTTGGGTACTACGGTGCTTTTAGCTAAAGATATGGTTGTTCCTGCTAGCGAACTTCCAAATAATGCCAAAGAATTTATTTCTAAAAATTTTAAAACCGCTCAAATTGGTTTGGTGAAAAAAGATATAGATTCTTATGATGTGATTTTAAATGATGGAACTGAAATTGATTTTATGATCAATGGAGAGTGGAAAGAAGTTGATGGAAAATATAAGGCTTTGCCACATACTATCTTACCTAATGTTATGAAAAAAGTGAGTGCAACTCAATCAAATGCTCAAATTCTTGAAGTAGACAAAGAAATTAATGGTTATAAATTTAAGTTTAATAACAATATGGAAGTTTATACAGATATGCAAGGAAATATCCTAGGTCAAAAATTAGATTAATTTTTGAAAATTTAACTCCCTTAGAAAATTTGATGCAAAAATTTGGAAGCATAGTCTTCCAAATTTTTATTTTTTGATTGCAAAACCCAAAATATATTTAGTTTTAAAATAATACTTTATTGATACAAGTGATTGTTTTTTTATAAAATTAAATTTACAAAATGTTACATAAGATTTAAAATATTTTTTTTAAAAAATAATTATTTATAAATATTTTGCTAAAATAAAAGAGATGTAATCTTAAATTTAAGGAAGAATAATGAATACTCCTAAATGGACTAGTCACGATACAAGGTGGGTTTTATCTCTTTTTGGAACAGCTATTGGAGCCGGCGTACTTTTGTTACCTATTAGTGCTGGGCTTGGTGGATTGATACCTTTGTTAGTTATACTTGTTTTAGCTTTTCCTATGACTTACTTAGCTCATAGAAATTTATGTCGCTTTGTGCTTTCAAGTTCTAATCCAAAAGATGATATTACTTTTGTTGCAGAAAGTTATTTTGGCAAGGGCGGTGGATTTTTAATTACACTTTTGTATTTTTTTGCTATTTTGCCTATTTTATTGGTTTATAGTGCTAATCTTACAACAACTTTGCTTGAGTTCTTAATCAATCAGTTTAATTTCAATGCAGATCTTACTCATGCTGCTCGTTGGTGGGTGAGTTTTTTGATTGTTGGAGTTTTGGTTTTGATTTCTATTCTTGGTGAAAATGTTGTAACAAAAGCAATGAGTTTTCTTGTTTTTCCTTTTATTATATTTTTATTTATTTTTTCATTGCTTTTAATTCCACAATGGAATTTATCGTTATTTGCAAATGTTGATTTTTCCGTAATTTCAACAAGTAATTTTTGGGTTACTTTATGGCTTGTTATTCCTGTGATGGTATTTAGTTTTAATCACTCTCCTATCATTTCTTCACTTGCTTGTTATTGTAAAAAAGAATATGGTGGTTATGCTGAACCTCGCGCTAGAAAAATTATTTCTTTAGCAATTATTCTTATGGTTTTTGTTGTAATGTTTTTTGTTTTTTCTTGTGCTTTAACCTTTACACCAGAAGATTTTGCATCAGCAAAAGATCAAAATATCAATATTCTTACTTTTATAGCAAATAAATTTCCTGAAGTTTCTTTACTAGCTTATGTTGGACCTATTGTTGCACTTGTAGCTATTAGCAAAAGTTTCTTAGGGCATTATCTTGGTTCTCAAGAAGGCTTAAATGGTATTTTATATAAAGCAAGTAATGGTAGAATTCAAGGTAAATTCGCTCAAACTTTAACAGCGATCATTACCTTTGCTATCGCGTGGTTTGTTGCGTATAAAAATCCAAGTGTTATAGGAATTATCGAGGCTATTGGTGGTCCTGTTTTGGCTATTTTGCTTTTCTTAATGCCGCTTTATTGTATTTATCGTTTTGATATTTTGGCAAGGTTTCGTAATAAATTTTTAGATCTTTTTGTTTTGGTAATGGGGATAGTTGCAATTTCTGCTGCAATTCATGATCTTTTATAAATTAAGGATAAAAAATGAGTAATTTAAGCATTTTTAAAATAGGTGTTGGCCCTTCTTCTTCTCATACTTTAGGGCCTATGCTTGCTGGAAATTTATTTTGTAAAAAAGTTGCTAAAAAGCTTGATGAAATTGATAGAGTTGAGGTTACTCTTTATGGTTCTTTGTCGTTAACAGGCAAAGGACACTTGAGTGATAAGGCTGTGATTTGGGGGTTAAATGGCTTAGAAGCTAAAAATTTAAGTGCGGCAATACAAGATGAAGTAAATAAAAATGCTATTGAAAATGCTCAAATTGATTTTTGTGGTGAGAAAAAACTTTGTTTTAATTATGAAAAAGATTTGATATTTTCCAAAGATTTTTTACCTTTACATGAGAATGGTATGAAGATTAAAGCTTATGATTGTAAAGGTGGGTTAGTTGATGAGGAAACTTATTATTCTGTAGGTGGAGGCTTTGTTTTAACAGCTGCGGAATTAGAAAAAAAAGGTAAAAATTCTAACCAAAATAAAAAGAAAAAACTAGATATAGAGCTTAATAACGCTAAAGAAGCTTTAGAGCTTTGCGATAAAAGAGATTGGGATTTAGCAGAGCTTTCCTATCGTTATGAATTGCAATTTCACACTAAAGAGGAAATTCGTGCTTATTGTCTTGAAATTTGGGAAGTGATGCAAGAAGTGTATTATAATGGTACGCATCCAAATGAAGATTATTTGCCCGGAAAACTTCATTTAAAACGTAGAGCTAAAGGGCTTAAAGAAAGAGTGGCGATGACAGCTGATCCTATGGGCATTATAGATTTTATTTCTTTATATGCTATTGCGATTGCTGAAGAAAATGCTAGCGGAGCAAAAGTTGTAACCGCGCCAACAAATGGAGCATGTGCCGTTATCCCTGCTGTTATGCTTTATCTTAAAAATCATACTATAGGTTTTAGTGATGAAAAAGCTATAGAGTTTTTATTAACAGCAATGCTTATAGGTTCTTTTTATAAGAAAAATGCAAGTATTAGCGGAGCAGAAGCAGGCTGTCAAGCAGAAATTGGTAGTGCTAGTTCTATGGCAGCTGCGGCTATGGCAACAGTTTTAGGGGTTAATGCTTTTAAAGCATGCAACGCTGCTGAAATGGCAATGGAACATCATCTAGGTTTAACTTGCGATCCAGTTGCAGGACTTGTGCAAATTCCTTGCATAGAAAGAAATGCCTTTGGAGCTATTAAGGCTATAAGTGCTGCTAGAATGGCAATGACACGTAAATCTACTCCTATGGTAAGCCTTGATGAGGTTATAGAAACCATGTATGAAACAGGAAAAGATATGAATTATAAATACAAAGAAACTTCTTTAGGTGGTCTTGCTACAAATTTAAAAACAGTATGCTAAAGTGTTTTTACACTTTGGTGTATTTTTTCATTCTTAGACTTAAAAATTCTTTCATTTCTTCTTTGGAAAAACTTTTAAGAATACGAATTTGCTTAAAAAGCAAGCCAAGATTGATTGCTCCCATCACTAAAAGCAATAAGCAAATCATTAAAAAAACAAGATCTATGGCTCCAAATTCATTAATCATAGCCAAACTTGCAAAAAATACGCTCGCTAATAACAAAAAAAATAAAAGCAATATTTGTTTTAATTTTGCCTCATTAAAATTATCGCAATTTTGAGTGAAATTTCTAAAAAGTATGATCTTTTTACCCAAATTTGAAACTAAAATTTCATCATTTTCTTTAAATAAGCCTTCTTTTAAACTTTGATAAAAAAAGATTTCATTATTTAAATTTAAAGCATCTTTGTAGCTTGATAAGGTGTAGTCTTTGTAAAAAAAGGATTTTAATTCATTTTTCTTTTCTATTTTAAATAATCTTAAATCATTTCTCGCATAAAAAAATCCACTAAAGTTCATAAATGCCATAAGTATCACTCCCTAAAAAATTCCTATAAAGTGGCTTGAAATTTAAAGGTATTGTAACATTTTTTTCATCATTTAAACTTGAACTTTGGAAAATCAAAAACATATCTATTTCATCTTTAAAGGTTTTGAGAAAATTTTCTCCACCCTCATACATTAAAAATTTAGCTTCACTTGGAATTTGGGTATAAATTTGGCGGTTTGGAACTTTAAATAAAGGGATATTTTTATCAAAATTATCTATATTTTGACGGCTTAAGATACAAAGATTAGGCGCTTTTGCTTTGCAAAGCCTAGCATCTAGTATAGGGTGATCTTTTCTTATGGTTTCTCCACCGACTACAAGCAAATCAATCACCGCTCTAATTTTATGTGCATAAGTGCGACTTAGCTCATTGCTTACGATTTTGCCAAAAGGTGAGCCGTTCATAGAAAGGGCTAATTTAAAAAGTTTAAATTGCCCTTTTTGCCATTTTAAAAAAGGTTTTAAAAGTTTTTTTCCTTCTTCTTTAAGTATGTCAAATTCAACCTCTATACCTTGTTTTTTTAAAAATTCAGCCCCACCACTTGCGATTTTATTTCCATCTTTAACGCTGATGAAAATTTTTTTAAAACCTAGCTCGCTAAAGAGTTTTGCACAAGGAGGCGTTTTTCCTTGATGAGAGCAAGGCTCAAGTGTGACAAAAGCTATGCTATCTTTAAATACACCTTGATGGTTTTTGCAAATAAACTCATGCAAGGCGTTTGCTTCTTTAGGCAATGAAATTTCAGGTCTTAAGTTTTTAAAAGCATGAGCTATGGCATTAAGTTCCGCATGAGCTAATCCAGCTTTTTCATGAGCTTTTATGGCTAAAATTTTTTCATTTTTATCTAAGATTACACAGCCTACAGCCGGATTTGGATAGGTTAAAAACTGATATTTCCAAGCCTCATTTAAAGCTAAATTCATATAAAATTCTTTCATTTGCCTACCTTGTATTTTAAAATTTGACATATTTTTAAAATTTTATATTTTTGTTTTAAGATAACAAATTCTAAATTTTCCATTTGTATTTCTTATTTTTAATTATATTAGCCATAGTTTTTCTAAGTTTTTTTAGGATATAACAAAAATAGTAAGACCGAAGTATTATTTTTCATTTGTAATATCCTTTATAATTTCAGGAATGATATAAGCTTGATAAACTAGAAAGTCTTGGTGGCCGGGAGAAAGGGATTCGAACCCCTGGAGGTGTGACCCTCAACGGTTTTCAAGACCGCCGCTTTCGACCACTCAGCCATCTCCCGATAAAGTAAAGTTTTGCCTTTTGGAGGCGACATCCGGATTCGAACCGGAGATCAAGGCTTTGCAGGCCCATGCCTTACCGCTTGGCTATGTCGCCCTGATAATGTTGAAAAAGTGGTGCCCGAGGCCGGACTTGAACCGGCACGGAAGAAAAATTCCGAGGGATTTTAAGTCCCTTGTGTCTACCAATTCCACCACCCGGGCGGGTGATTATGGAGCGGGAAACGAGATTCGAACTCGCGACCCCAACCTTGGCAAGGTTGTGCTCTACCCCTGAGCTATTCCCGCATAAATTTCTGAAAGAATTGAAGATAAAAGTATAGCAAAATAAACTTAAAAGGAGTTTATTTTGCCTTAAGTTATTTGCAAATAAATAAAGCTTTCGCACTTAAAATTTGTTCTTTTTCGCTGATAATTGGAGATGAAAGTTCTATATTGTCAGATTTTGCATTTAACATTCTAGGTGCGATATTGGCATTTGTATTTACTTGTAAATTTTTCAATACACAAGTTTTATTAAGATCTAAAGAGTAAGTTTTTTCATATTCGTATGATGTTTTTAAAAGCTCTTTGTAGAGATTTTCTTTGTTGTTGTTTAGTGTATCTTTTGAAAATTTTGTTTGTATGGCTGGTGTTGAAACGCTGATGAAATTATTTTTAGCTATGATAGAATTGATGTCATTTAAAAGCTTGTTAAAATCTGCAAGTTGGTTTTCTTTAAATTCACATTCTAAATTCGCATCAAATCTTTGACCTTTTGGAGTTTGTATACCATCTTTATAGGAAAAATTAGGTTCTAAAGAAAAACTTCCTCCGCTACAAAAATTTTCTTTTTTTGAGCGTTCTAAAATTTGATTGAAAGTATTTGTGATTTCAGCTTTTTCACTATTGTCTAATGTAATTTTTGAACTTAAATTTTCATTTGCCCAAAAATTAATATTTGCATATAAAATATCGGGTTTTAGCGTATTGCTTACTTCTATATTTCTTGAAAAATATAAATCATGATTAGAGTCTTTTTTGCCTAAAAATTCTACATTAAAAACCACGCCTGCAACAAAAAGTAATAAACATAAAAAACCTACACCTAAACCTTTAAAAAAAGCTAACATGGATATCCTTAATAATTTAATTTGAGCTAATTTTAGCAAAAAATTTTAAAATTTTTTGTTATACTCTCATTTATGCAAAAAAAAGAGCTTGAAAAACTACAAGAAAATTTACTTCTTTGGTATGAAAAAAATGGACGCAAAACTTTGCCTTGGCGTAATTTACAAAGTCAAAATTGTGATGAAAGTTTAAAGCATATTGATAGAGCTTATGGGGTTTATATCAGCGAAATTATGCTTCAACAAACTCAAGTTAAATCAGTTTTAGAAAGGTTTTATTTCCCCTTTTTGCAAAAATTTCCTACTTTAGAAAGTTTGGCTAATGCTAATGAAGACGAGCTTTTAAAGGCTTGGCAAGGACTTGGTTATTACACTCGTGCTAGAAATTTAAAAAAGGCAGCTTTAGAATGCGTGGATAAGTTTGGGGCTAAATTACCTAAAGAAGTTGAGGATCTAAAAAAATTAAGTGGTATAGGAGCTTATACAGCAGGCGCTATAGCTTGTTTTGGCTACGATCAAAAGGTTTCTTTTGTTGATGGCAATATACGCCGTGTGCTTTCTCGTCTTTTTGCTTTGGAAAATCCTAGCATGAAAGAACTTGAAAAAAGAGCTAAAGAGCTTTTAAATTTAAATCATGCCTTTGATCACAACCAAGCTTTGCTTGATATAGGGGCTTTGGTTTGTGTGGGTAAAAATGCAAAGTGTGGGATTTGTCCTTTGTATGATTTTTGTCAAGGCAAATTTCATACAGAGCTTTATCCAAGAGCTAAAAAAATACTTTATGAGAGTTTAAATTTAAATCTTTTTTTGTTTGAATTTAATAAAAAATTTGCGATACAGAAAAGCCAAGATAAGCTTTATAAGGGTATGTATAATTTTCCTTTTTTTAAAGAAGGAGAGTATAAACTTTCTAAAGATATGGGTTTTGTAGGGGAGTTTAAGCACAGCTATACTAAGTATAAACTTAATATCAAGGTTTATCATCAAATTTTAAACAATGAAAATAAAAATTATAAATTTAAAACCTTAAAAGAGTTAGAAAGTACCGCACTTTCGGCACTTTCTTTAAAAGCGTTAAAATTAATTAAGCTCTGATTTTTTAGGCAAACATAAAGTAGCTATAAGCATGATGATTGTAAAAATAGCTATATATATAAAAAAGCCATTTTCTATACCTGCATTTTTAAATTGTAAAGCAACCCAAGGAGCAGATCCTCCAAAAACAGCATTTGAAATAGCATAACCCAAACCTGTCCCTAAAGCTCTTACATGTTCAGGAAAAAGTTTTGCTTTAAAAATCCCAGCAACTGAAGTATAAAAACTTAAAATAACAAACAATAATACCACCAACATAAATGTCAAAGAAGGATTATTTTGTGCGTTATTGGCTATAAGTGAAAAAATAGGATAAATTCCTACCAATGCCAAAATACAAAATACAATTAAAGATCGTTTGTGACCTATTTTATCTCCTATATATCCAAAAAGAGGTTGAATGATCATTAGTATAAATAAAGCACCTAAGAAAAGATTATTAACAAGCATTTTATCCATACCCGTATTTTCCATAAAAGTTTTAGTATAAGTTGTAATAGTATAAAAAGCTAAAGAACCTCCAGAGGTAACCCCAAGTACCATTAAAAAAGGTTTCCAAGATTTGCATAATGCCTTTAAAGTACCACGATCTTCATGCTGGTGAAGTTTTGTAGCACTTTCATTCATCATTTTTCTTACAAAAAGCGAGCCTAGTGCTAAAATTCCGCCTATTGCAAAAAGTATTCTCCAAGCATAATCTTTCATATCATCAATGCTAAAAAATAAAAACATTATACTAATGCTTGCAACGGCCAAAAGTTGACCACCTATTAGGGTTACATACTGAAAAGATGAGTAAAAACCGCGTTTTCCTTCCGTAGCAAGTTCTGAAAGATAAGTAGCTGCTATGCCATACTCCCCGCCTACACTAAGACCTTGAATAAGTCTTGCTATTAAAAGCAAGATAATAGCAAGATCGCCCACTGTATCTTTGCTTGGTAAGGCTGCTATCATAAAAGAGCCCAAAGCCATTAAAACCACTGATATAACCATAGATTTCTTACGACCTACTTTATCAGCCAAAGAACCAAAAAGCCAAGAACCTATAGGACGCATAAAAAATCCTGCTGCAAAAACTCCAAAGGCATTGATTTGCTGGATAACAGGATTATCTGAAGTTGAAAAAGTATGAGCAAAATAAGTTGCTGTAAAAGCATAGATATAAAAGTCAAACCACTCTACTAAATTTCCACTACTTGCAGCAATAATAGAGCGAATTTTTTTCGTGCGAGTAAGCTCTTGCATAAACCCTTCCTTAATTTTAGATTTTTATTTAAGTATAGTGTGATTTTTATTTAAGTATAGTGTGATTTTTGTTTAATATATTTAAAAATAAAGAAGAGAAATAAAAAAGATAAAAATATTGATAAAAATGTTACATATTTTAATAAATTTCAGTAAAATGTTTACTCTAGGAAATACAATGAAATTTAAAAAAATATATATAGAATTAAGCGATATTTGTGGTTTAAAATGTGATTTTTGTCCTTCTCAAAAAGGAAATCGCGGGGTAATGAGTGAAGAAAAATTTCAAAACTTAGCTTATGAAATTTCTAATAAAGCTGAGCTTTTTACCTTTCATCTTTTGGGTGATCCTTTGCTTTTGCCTAATTTGGAAAATTATCTAAAAATCGCAAAAGATGAAGCTATGAAACTTGAAATCACTACAAGTGGCTTTTATCTAAATTCTAAAA
Organism: Campylobacter sp. CFSAN093233; assembly: GCF_011068165.1. Taxonomy (NCBI): domain Bacteria; kingdom Pseudomonadati; phylum Campylobacterota; class Epsilonproteobacteria; order Campylobacterales; family Campylobacteraceae; genus Campylobacter; species Campylobacter sp. CFSAN093233. The sequence goes on along the minus strand of NZ_JAAMWY010000007.1, from coordinate 53,849 downwards.
ATCAAGCTTTATTGTTAGGGTATGAGAATATCCATCAAATCAATATTTCTTTAATGTCTTTTTTAAGTCAAAGCAAAATTTCTTTAGAGCAGTATTTTAAGCCTATTTTAGAACTTTGCAAAAAGCATTTAGAGCAAAAAAGCCTTTCTTTTATCAATCTAAGACTTTGGAATTTAGACACTAATTTTAAAGTGCCTAAGTCAAATTTAAAAATTTATGAGTTTTTGGCCAAAGAATTTGAAGCTAAGATCGATGCAAACTTAAGTAAAAATCGCTTACAAAGACATATTTTGCTTCATCAAAATAAACTTTTTAAATGGCCAAATTTAAAAGATGAACCCCTTTATAAAAAAGGAAAATGTCATGCTTTAAAAGAGCAAATTGGGATTTTAAGTGATGGAAGTTTAGTGCCTTGCTGTTTGGATACTAAAGCAGATATTAACTTGGGAAATGTTTTTGAAAATAACTTTGATAAGCTTTTTAAATCACCGCGTATAAAGATGATGAAAAAAGCTTTTGAAGAAGATAAACGCATAGAAAAACTTTGTCAAACTTGCGAATTTTTTAAAGCAAGATTGAGTGATTAAAAATTGTTATTTTCTAGCTTTGTTTTAAATTCTTGAATTCTATCTATTATCTTAGGACTAAGACGTAATAATATATGTGTATCTTTGTTAAAATAAATACTTCCTGTTTTAACTGCTTTGGTATTTTTCAATAAAGCATTTGTATCTAAAAGATTATTTTTGGCATCTATTCCAAGAATGAGTATATCTGGATTTTGTTTAAGTATGTATTCTGCTGATATAACAGGTCTTGAAATTCGACTTTGCGGACTTAAATTTTTAATCCCTATGAGTCTTAAAATATCAGCTATTAAAGAATTATCATTAAAGGCCATTAAAGGGTTGCTAGAATAAAGATAAATCGCACTTTTATTTAGGGGTTTATCGCTTAATTTTTTTAAATTTTGAGCAAATTCTTGTTTTAAAAGCTCTGCTTCTTTTTCTTTTTTGGTGATTTGGCCTAAGGTTGTGATATTTTTTGTTATATCTTCTAAACGCTCGGCTTTTAAATTGATACTTTTGATACCAAAATTTTTAAGTCCTTCTTCTAAATTTAAAGAATAAGAGCTTAAAATCACCAAACTTGGTTTTAGTGCTACTATTTTTTCAAGTGAAGGATTTGAAAAAGTGCCTACGCTTGTAAGTTTTGAGGTTTGATCTTTAGGATAGATATTTGAGTGTTGTAAAGTGGCAATGCCTACGATTTGATCTTCAGCCTTAAGCATAAAAAGGGTTTCTATGCTTGCAGGATCAAGCACTACAAGGCGTTCTTTTGCATTTAGTGTGATTAAAAACAAACTCATAATAATTAAAATTTTTTTCATTTTTTCTCCTTTAAAGCTAAAATATAAGGTTTAGAATTTTTATAAATAATCTCGCAGTTTAAATCATAAATTTCTTTTAAAATTTCTTGAGTAAAAAGCTCTTTACTCGTTCCAAAATACTTTATCTCCCCTTCTTTTAAAAAAAGGATTTTATCGCAGAACATAGAAGCTAAATTTAAATCATGCAAGATAGCAACAACGGCTATATTTTTTTCTTTAACTAGTTTTTCGCAAAGGCTTAAAAGCTCTATAGCATAGTTTAAATCAAGGGCTGAAGTGGGTTCATCTAAAAAAAGAATTTTTGGCTTTTTAAGTAAAGCTCTTGCTAAAAGCATTCTTTGAAATTCACCTCCGCTTAAAGAAAGTATGCTTCTTTCTAGAAAATTTTCAAGTCTTAAATCTTTAGCAAATTTTTTAATTTCTAAAATATCTTCTTTAGAATAAGAACTAAAAGCGTGTTTTAAATTCGCATATTTGCTCATTAAAAGCACATCGATGACTTTTAAAGGGGTGTTTAATTCTGATTTTTGAGGCACAAATCCGCAAATTTTGGCAAATTCTTTAAGAGAAAAATCCTTGATATTTGTGTTAAAAAGACTTATCACTCCTTTATTTGGACTTAAATTTTTAAGTATAAGTTTTAAAAGAGTGCTTTTGCCTGAGCCATTTGGCCCTAAAATTCCTATAAAAGCTTGGTTTTTAAGTTCTAAATGAATATTTTTTAGTAAATCTTTTTGGTGATAAGCAAAGCTTAAATCATGTATTTTTAGCATTATAAAAATCTCCTAGCGCTTAAAGCCAAGTATAAAAAAATAGGAGCTCCAAAAAATGCAGTTAAAATTCCAATCGGAATTTGTACAGGGGCTAAAAGAGTTCTTGCTAAAGTATCACAAATAAGTAAAAATAATCCTCCAAATGCTGTACATAAAGGGATAACTAAGGCATTATCATAATTTTTAAGCAAAAGTCTTATAGTATGAGGAATGATGAGTCCAACAAAGCCTATAAGTCCGCTAAAAGCAACCGCAAAAGATACAGCCAAGGATGAGACGATGAGTAAATTTATCTTTAATTTTTGAGCATTTACCCCTAGATTTCTAGCTTCATCATCTCCGCTTAAAAGTATGTTTAATTCGTTTTTATGAGCGTAAAAATAAAACAAACAAAAAATTAAAGGCAAGATTAAAATTCCCACACGAAACCAAGAAGCATTGCCTATATTTCCCATAAGTCAAGCGACTATTTTAAAAGAATCCTCGCCTATAAGATAAGTGAAAAAAGAAGTAAAAGCTCCTAAAAAAGATGAAGCTGCTATGCCGATAATGAGTAAAGTCGCTATAGAAGCTTTAGAAGAAATTTTAAAAACTCCTAGGGCAAAAAAGGCAGAGCAAACAAAACCTAAAATTCCATAATAATAATCATTCAATTTTAACAAATACGCCAAAACCGCTCCAAAGGTTGCCGCAGAAGCTATACCTATGATATAAGGATCGGCTATAGGATTTGAAAATACATTTTGAGTGATAGCCCCACTACTAGCTAAAAGCATACCGATTAAAATCGCCATTATAATGCGTGGTAAGCGTCCATCTATGATGATTTGTCTTAAAATTTCATCTTGGCTAAAGATATATGAAAAAAGTTCTTTTGGGTTTAAATTCTCATCTCCTAAGCAAAGTGCTATAAAAGAAGCGATTATATAAGCTACCAAAAGCCCTATAATCACTAAAATTTTAGAATGCGTATTTAAATTCAACATAGTAGTTTCTGCCATTCCCAACTAGGTATTGATCATTTATACTGTCTTGATAGGTGTAGTATCTTTTATCGAAAAGATTGCGAATTCCTGCTAAAATTTGTAATTTTTTATAATTATATTTCATGCCAATATCTGTTAAAAAATAATCCCTTATCCAAGAATTTTTAGACATTTTTCCTGTATTTTCATCTATAGTTCCACCATCTTTTGCTCTAGAAAAATAGGTTAAATCAATAAAATTTGAGAAATTTTTATTCCAAGCGTATTCAAGCCCAGCTGTGGCTTTGATTTTTGAAACATAAGGAATTCTCACGCCGTCATTAACACCTTTAGAAATTTTAGCATCAAGATAAGTTAGACTTTCTCTAAAGATTAAATCATCATCTAAAAAATTTTGACTCAGGCTTAATTCTACTCCTAAACGGCGAGTTTGATCTATATTATAATATTTCCACCAAGATCCACTAGTAGAATGAGGGTTTCCAAGATAAGAAATTTCATCTTTGCTTAGGGTGTAAAATAAAGTTAGATTAAAGCCGTAAAAATCCCACCAAAAATCATCAATACCTAGTTCAAAGGTATCAAAGATCTCAGCTTTTAGGTTCGACGAATAATAGGGTGGTATTCCATTACCAGTTTTGTTGCGATTGACAAATTGAGCAGGTGTAGGAGAAACAAAACCTCTTTCGTATTTAAGATAAAGATTGCCTGTGTCAGAGTATTTAAAGTTAGGGGTGATTTCAAAAGCAAAATTATTGGTGTTTTTATCGGTATCAAAAAGGGTTGTTGAGTCTGTGATTATAGGATTTGATGATGGCGGTCTTCCGTTCATACTCATTTCATTTCTATAAGATCTATTGGTATTATAAGTGCTAAATTCATATCTAGCTCCACCGGATAAAGTGAAAAATTCATTAAAATTATGAGAATCAAGAGCGAAAATAGAATGGCTTTGTTTAGTCATATCCATTAAAGTTGTCATCCTGTGATAATTTATGACACCTGGAACGCTATAATACACCAAACTCTTTCTTTTTGCATCATGGTTTGTAAATTCATAACCAAAAATAAAATAAGAATTATTTGCATAATTTAGCTTGTTTTTTAAACTTATCCCTGTAAGTGTGTCTTCAAAACCACTTCCATTTTGATAAGCTGTAGTTCCCATCATAGAAATTTCATCTTTTAGATAATTGATCTTTTGATTTTGCCAAAAAGCTTCTAGGTTAAATTCCCATATATCATCAAAATAGTAATGATAATCCAAAGAAATTTCAGGGCGATTGATTTGTGTGATATTGTCACTATTGCCTTTTTGGGTTGGATCGCTTTGAGCTTGTGCTTTTGTTAGATAGCCACTGCTGGTATTTTTGCTTTTAAAATAATTATAACCCAAAGTTAAGTCGCTATTATCATTGATATCAATATAGGTTTTTGTGTTGATAAAATAGCCTTTTTCATTATAACCTTTTTGATATCCATCAAGGTTAAAACTTTGTATATCAAAGCTAAAAGCTAAATTTTCATTTATTTGTTTGGCGCCATTGATACCTAAATTTCCACCTAGTCCACCATGATTATAGGTACTGCTTTTTAAATTTATAGCAAAAGCATCTGATTTTTGTTTTTTTGTAATGATATTAATCACGCCACCTCTAGTACCACTTCCATAAAGCACAGATCCACCCCCAGGTATGATTTCTATGCGTTCTACATTATCTAAATTGATACTATCTAGTGGGGTTACACCATGGGAATTATCAAGAACATTAATAGCATGCCCATCAATCATAACTTTTACAGCTATATTGGATTTATTTCCTTGTCCACGCATATCTATATTGCGTCCAAGTCCAAAATTTACAAAACTAATGCCCGAAATTCTTTCTAAGGCTTGTTCTAAAGAAACATAACCTTTATTTTGTAGATCTTTGCCTTCTATGCTGATTACATTGCGTAAATTTGAATCCGCATCTTGTTCAAAACCTGTTGTACTAACAACAACTTTTTGTAGATTGATAGCTTTATTTGATTCTTGTGCATTTAAATTAGTTATTAGCAATAATGCAAATAAAGATAATTTAAAAGCTTTTTTATTTGGGTGCAAATTTTACTCCTTAAATAAAATAAATAATGATAATTTATATCATAATAATTTAGAAATAAATTTATCCTTTATTAACTTAATCTAGTATAAATTTTTGTTAAAATAGATAATTTATATATTTTAAGTGCTTTTTAATTTGATAATTGATACCATTTTTTTTAATATTTTATTTTAAAATCAAGAAAGGATAAAAATGAATTTTGAAAGCATTATTTCTCATATGAATGATCATCATAAATCAAATTTAGTCGATCTTTGTAAAAAATTTGGTGGTATTGAGCAAGTACAAGATGTTTTTCTAAAAAGTGTTGATTTTAATGGCTTAGATCTTGTTTACAATGATAAAGAAAATTTACGAGTGGAATTTCCTAAAAAAGCCGATGAAAACACGATTAAAGATGCTATAATATCCCTTTGCATGAGTGCAAAGAGCGAGCAAAATTTTAGTGGCGTAGAAAAAGAATTAAATGAATTTATGCTAAGTTTTAATTCTGTAGCTTTGGCAACTTTAAATGCAAATGGAGAAGTTGTTTGCTCGTATGCACCTTTTGTAAGCACACAATGGGGAAATTATATTTATATAAGTGAAGTAAGCGAACATTTTAACAACATCAAAGTAAATCCAAACAATATAGAAATAATGTTTTTAGAGGATGAGAGTAAAGCCGCTTCTGTGATACTTCGCAAAAGATTGCGCTATAGAGTAAATGCAAGCTTTTTAGAGAGAGGTGAAAGATTTGATCAAATTTATGATGAGTTTGAAAAACAAACCGGAGGAGAAGGAGGCATTAAAACTATACGCAAGATGCTTGATTTTCATCTAGTAAAGCTTGAATTTAAAAAAGGACGCTTTGTAAAAGGTTTTGGCCAAGCTTATGATATAGAAAATGGAAATGTTATACATGTAGGTGCTAGTGGAAATCCACATAAATTCCTACATAAGCATTAATTTATATAAAATCTTATAAATTTTGTTCTTGTAAAGCTTGGGCTTGATGATGAGTGATTAAAGGTTCTATGATTTCATCAAAAAGCCCATCTTGCATAATGGCATCTAAGCGATATAAAGTAAGATTTATTCTATGATCGCTGATACGATTTTGTGGAAAATTGTAAGTGCGAATGCGTTCACTTCTATCTCCGCTTCCTACTTGTGATTTTCTTGCTTCACTTTCTTTTGCCAGTCTTTCACTCTCTTGCATTTCATAAAGCCTTGCTTTTAGGACTTTCATCGCACTTTCTTTATTTTTGTGTTGGCTTTTTCCATCTTGATTGACTACAACTATACCTGTAGGGATATGAGTGATACGAACAGCTGAATCAGTAGTATTTACACTTTGTCCACCATGTCCTGAAGATCGCATAACATCAACTTTAAGATCGTTTGGATTGATTTCGATTTCTATATCATCAACTTCTGGCATTACTGCCACGGTGATAGCAGAAGTATGCACGCGTCCTTGGGATTCTGTTTGAGGAACTCTTTGAACACGGTGCGTTCCACCTTCATATTTAAGTCTTGAATAAGCTCCTGTTCCTTTAACAAGCATGATGATTTCTTTAAATCCACCTACACTTCCTTCACTAGAACTTACAATCTCAAGTTTATAGCCACGATTTTCAGCATATCTTGCATAAGCTTTTACAAGATCTCCTACAAATAAAGATGCCTCATCGCCACCTGCGCCTGCGCGAATTTCAAGAAAAATATTTCTTTCATCATTGGGATCCTTAGGAAGAAGTAAAATTTTAATCTCTTCGTCAAGCTTTGGTTTTAATTCTTCTAAAGTTTTTAGTTCTTCTTTCGCAAGTTCCCCAAGTTCTGGATCGTTTAGCAAAGCTTTATTTTCTTCTATATTGTCTAAAGTTTTTAAATACTCTTTAGCTTTTAAAACGATAGGTTCTAAATTTTTTTGTTCTTTAGAGAGTGTAGTCATTTTACTGATATCGTTGATTATATCAGAACTGCTAAGAAGAGAATTTAACTCTTCAAAGCGTTTTAAAAAAGGATCTAGTTTGCTAGCTAACATTAAAAACTATATAGAAAATTATGCGATTTTATTTACTAAAAGGGCTAAGCGGCTTACACGGCGAGAAGCAGTTTGTTTTTTAATGAAACCGCGACTTACCATAGCATGAATGCTTTTATTAGCTACTTTTAAAGCTTCATTAGCAGCATTTTTATCTCCATTTGCTGCAGCTTCTCTTACGGCTTTAGTTATATTTTTAAGTCTTGTTCTATAGAATCTATTTCTTTCTGTTTTTTTAATAGTTTGTCTTGCTCTTTTTTCAGCAGATTTATGGTTTGCCATTTATATTTTCCTTTTTTGAAATTAAAGACTAAATTATATAAGAATAAAATTTAAAATTTAATTAATTTAAGCAAAATTTCAAAATAAGTCTTTTAAATTTATATCCCAAAAAACTAAATTAAATTTAAGTAAAAATCCATAAATTACCGCACTTAAAAGTCCAGCAAACAATCCTGCTAACATATCATCAAGCATTACACCTAGTCCGCCTTTGACTTTTTTATCTATCTTACCAATAATAGAAGGTTTTGTAATGTCAAAGAGTCTGAATAAAACAAAAGCCAAAATAAAATTGACTATCGAGTTTTCAACACTTGCTGCAATAGCACAAGCAAGAAAAACTCCAGCAACCTCATCGATAACTATGTGTTTGTCATCGTGAATTCCTGTTTTTTTTTCATAATCATCTATAACACGAATACTTGCAACAAAAATTAAAATGCTTAGTAAAAACAAAGTATTAATCCCGAGATATTTAAGTATAAAAAAAGCAGGTATTAAAGCAGCGATAGTACCAAAAGTCCCACTTGCCTTTTTTACAGAACCTGAATAAAAAAAAGTTAAAAATAATTTTTGCATTTTATTACACCATATAAGACATTTGATGAATTTCTAAAAGTTTTTGATAAAATTCTTCATCATTTTTGTATTCTAAAATTCCATCAGTTGGAAAAAGCTCATTATAAATTTTTTGCATATTTTTTAATCTATTTGGAAAAAGAGAAGTTAAAATAACACTAGATACTTCCTTGCGCATGAAAATTGCTGGAGGAATGATACCCGCTCTTAGTAAATCTTTTAAAGACTGAGAATTATAGTGCAAATGGTGATGACAACCATGAGGGCAAGATCTTGTGCTAACAATCATGCGACATTGATCGCAAAATACAAATTCAGGCAAAACGATCACTTCTATGCCATAGTCCTTGGAAAAATCATCAAGTATGGTTTTTGGTTGGTTATCGTCATAAAACATTCCAAGTCCTGTATGATTTTGTCCTACTACTAGTTTGGTACAACCTAGACTTTTTGCGATAATACTTTCTAAGCCAGGATTTAAATGAGCGTGAAAAATATTAATATTTTTTAATGGAAAAATGAAAATTCTATCCGGTGGAAGATAGTTTTGAATAAATTTTTTCAAATATGCTTCTTTAAGTTCGAATTCAAACCCATTTACATCAAAAGATTCTACAAGAAAAATTACAACTAAATCTGCTTTATCAATAGTCCAACGAAACATTCTTTCATGGGCACGATGCAAAGGATCAAAACTTGAAACTATAGCAGTAATTTTTTGTGCATTAAGATTGTTTTTGATTTGTTGAAAATTTTCTTTTATTTTTTCAATTTGAGAATTATAAATTTCTATTTTTCCACTTATGCAAGTTGTTCCCATGTCTTCTAAAGAGCAAGTGTTAGGACTGAAAATATCAGAAAAATTTTTATTATTTTTAAATTGGCTTTTAAAATCTATATGTCCTACTACTTTTTCATCTAGTATGAGATCGATTCTATCGCCAGATTTTATATCATTTAGTGCTTCTTCAGCATTTTTTGGTGCAAAGCTTAAGGGATAGGGAAAACTTTCTCCTTTAAATTTTCCTGATTTAATGATTTCATTGACTTCTTTTTCATTCATTAAATGAGTGCAAGTACCTAGCAAACCTTCTTTAATAAGTGACAAGATGCCAAATTCATTTTGATCTATGGTAATGTTTTTATTTTTTCTTGCTGATTTCATATTTCTTCCTTTTTTCCCATAAAGATTTACGTGAAATGCCTAATTTTTTTGAAAGATCAGTATCAGGAAATATATTTTGGTAATTTATAATAACATATTTTACATACTCATCTATAGTTAAAATTTCATTGCTATTGATATTTTTTTCATTATCATTTAAATTAATGCAGTTTATTTTTAAATCATCTGTATTTGAATTGGTATGCAAAATAACATTTTTGTTTTGTATAAAATCTAGGAGTTTTTCCTTTTCTGTTGCTTTTAATGCTTGAAAATTACTCAAAAATAAGAGATTGTTTTCTGTGGGAAGTTTCATAACTTTTTCAACTGAATTTGTAGATGTTAAATCAATAAAAGAAAGAGTAATGTCACATTCATTTGCATAATTAAAAACAAAAGCATCAGCACTGCTTTGCTTGTTGGATTTTAATATCAATGGAAGTTTTAATTTTTTATAATTATACTCTGGAATTTTGATTGTTTCTAATCTTGATTTGATATAGCTTTGATAAGCTTTATTAAGAATTGAAAGTTTTCTAAAATCCTGATAATGCTTTATTTTTCTAATCAGCTCTTCTATCATAAAGGGTTTTTGAATATAATCACTAGCACCTAATTTCAAAGGATTTGAAACTGTATCTGTACTTATATAAGAAATAAGCAAAATAATAATACTATGTTTAAACTGACCTACGGCTTTTAGAAAATTATTAGTATTTGTAGAAAGCAGTATAATGTCATAGTATTTTTCACCATTGTATTCATCAAACGAGTTAATAATTTCACAGCTATATCCAGCATCACTTAGTTTAATGCTAATGCTTTGCGCTAGATAAATTTCATTTTCAATAATTAAAACTTTCATAATCTTGTCCAATCAAAATATTTTAAATTTACATTACTAAGCACCGCCATACCTTCTTTTCTTCCAATAAAACCCAATTTTTCCGTTGTTGTGGCTTTAACATTGATTCTAAATTCATCTAAATCTAAAGTATGAGCTATATTGCTTTGCATAGCTTGTTTAAAGTCTTTAAGTTTAGGGCTTTGTGCCATGACGCAAATGTCTATATTAATGAGTTCAAAACCTATTTCTCTGACTTTATCATAAGCTTGTTTTAAAAGCTCCATGGAGTTGGCATTTTTAAATTTCATATCAGTATCAGGATAAAGCTCTCCTATATCTCCAAGTCCTGCAGCACCTAAAATCGCATCGGTTAAAGAGTGAGCCAAAACATCTCCATCGCTGTGTGCTTTAAGCCCCATAGTAGGATGAATTTGCACTCCTGCTAAAAGCAAAGGGCGATTCTCTCCAAATTCATGCACATCAAAACCATTGCCAGTAAAAATTTCAAAGCTAGGTGTAGGCAAATCAAGTTTTTTAAGATCTTCTTTAAAGGTTAGTTTTCTTGCATTTTCTTCACCTTCAACAAACCAAATTTTTCCACCCATTGCAGCTATAGCTGTGCTATCATCTGTAAATTCTAGGTTTTGATCCAAGGCTTTTTTAAGCAATTTGGTTTTAGAAATTTGCGGGGTTTGAATGAGTTTGATTTTTTCTCTTTGCAAGGCTTCATTGTCAAAAAGTGTTGTATCTGCAACTTTTAAAGCAGGGGTAATACAATCTGCTTTATCTAAATTTTCAATCAAACGATCAAACAAATTTTTACTCACCAATACCCTTGCTACATCACTTACCATAACAAATTCGCTATCTATGAGCTCTAAGGCTTTTTTTAAGGATTCTGCTCTGGTATCACCACCTTCTATGAATTCATAGTTTTTAGTAAATTTTTTCATATAAGTGATATTACTAGAGGTAACAACTATTTTTTTAAAAGGATAAAAAGAGCTTAAATTTTTTGTTGCATAAAGCCAAAGAGGGTCATTTCCAAGTCGTAAAAATTGTTTTTTTACCTTTGTATTAAAACGAGTAGAATTTCCAGCTGCTAACATAATGAGGCTCATTTCACTCATTTTTTCATTCCTCTTTTTAATATTGTTGGTTTTTATAATGTTACCATATTATACACTTATAAAAAGCTAAATTTTATCATTTTATTAGTAAAATTGATTTTTTTAAAAGACAAGGAAAAAATATGAAAGAACAAATTTTAGAGAAATTAAAAACTGTAAAATATCCTGGTTTTGAAAAGGATATAGTGAGTTTTAACTTTGTAAAAGATATTAAAATTCAAGATGATGGTGTATTCATTGATATAGAAATCGTTTCAGCAAATCCTGAAGTAGCTAATGAAATTCGTAAAAATATTATTGAAGCTTTATTGAGTTTGGCTTTAAAAAATATTGAACTTAATATCATTACTCCAAAAATTCCTGAAGAAAAAAGTAATTCAAGAAGTGGAAAAAATATCGCTCCACAAGTAAAAAATTTCATCATGGTTTCAAGTGGAAAAGGTGGTGTGGGTAAATCTACAACTACAGTAAATTTAGCAATTTCCATGGCTAAAATGGGAAAAAGAGTAGGTATTTTAGACGCGGATATTTATGGGCCAAATATTCCAAGAATGCTAGGTGAAACCAAAACTCAGCCTGAAGTAGTAGGGCAGAGATTAAAGCCTATTTTAACTCATGGTGTTTATATGATGAGTATGGGGGTTTTGATCGAAGAGGGTCAAGGCCTTATGTGGCGTGGAGCTATGATTATGAAAGCAATCGAGCAACTTTTAGCTGATGTGATTTGGCCTGAACTTGATGTATTGTTTTTAGATATGCCTCCAGGAACAGGCGATGCACAAATTACTTCTGCGCAAAGTATTCCTATTACTGCAGGAGTTTGTGTAAGCACGCCTCAAACCGTATCTTTAGACGATAGCAAAAGAGCTTTAGATATGTTTAATAAACTTCATATTCCTATAGCGGGTGTGATTGAAAATATGAGTGGATTTTTATGTCCTGATAATGGTAAAGAGTATGATATTTTTGGTAAAGGAACAGCTGAAGATATGGCAAAAGCCTATAAAAGTGAAGTTTTAGCACAAATTCCTATAGAAATGATAGTAAGAGAAGGTGGAGATGAAGGCAAGCCTGTGAGTTTTTATCACCCTGAAAGTGTGAGTTCAAGGCGTTATTTAATGGCGGCTGAAAAAATTTGGAGTTTTATAGAAAAGATTAACAATGAAGGTGGTGCGGATAATTCTGCTATACAACCTGTGATGAATGGAAAAAGTGCGTGTTCGCATTAAAAATTAAGTGGATAAGGAAAAGAAAATGATTAATACTAAAGAAGATTTTTTACTTTTAATCAAACAAATCGAGCAAAAAAGTGGCTATAAAAAACCTAAAGCTTTTGGTATAGCAAGGCTTGATAGAGGACAGTTAAATAAAAATAAAATCTTACAAGCAAGTTTTGCTTTGATTAACTATGAGCAAAATTTTGGCTCAGCGGCAATCATGCTTGAAGCTTTTATGCAAAGGGGCGTGGAGATTGATTTTAATGCGAGTGAGTTTGTGCAAACTTTGAAATTAGAAGATATTGATTTTGCACTTTCTTGTTTTAAACCTTTTTTAGAAGAAGATGGGCATCAAAATATTGATTTATTAAAGATTATCAAAGATAAATTTAAAGACGATGAATTTTCTTTTGTTTGTCTTTTTGAAGATAAAGAACCTTTAAGTGTAGAAAGTATTTATCTAAAACTTTATTTGCTTTCTACTAAAAAAGTACCTTTAAGAAGTATCAATTTAAATGGAGCTTTTGGACTTTTAAGCAATGTAGCTTGGAGTGATGATAAGCCTATCGAGCTTGAGTATTTAAGAGCAAATGAAATGCGTTTAAAAATGAGCAATCAATATCCAAAAATCGATTTTGTTGATAAATTCCCAAGATTTTTAGCACATATTATCCCTGAGGATAATACAAGAATTTTAGAAAGTTCTAAAGTAAGAATGGGTGCGTCTTTAGCAGCAGGAACAACCATCATGCCAGGGGCAAGTTATGTGAATTTTAATGCAGGTACAACAGGAGCTTGTATGGTTGAAGGGCGTATTAGTTCAAGTGCTATAGTAGGAGAAGGTTCTGATGTAGGTGGCGGAGCTTCGATTTTAGGTGTTTTAAGTGGAACAAGTGGCAATGCTATAAGCGTAGGCAAGGCTTGTCTTTTAGGGGCTAATTCAGTGACAGGAATTCCTTTAGGGGATAATTGTATAGTTGATGCAGGTATTGCAGTGCTAGAAGGAACGAAATTTTTACTCAAAGATGCCGAAGAACTTGCTAAACTTAATCCTTATTTTAATTTTGATAAAGAAATTTACAAAGGCTTAGAGCTTAAAGGTTTAAATGGGCTACATTTCCGTCAAGATTCTATAAGTGGTGCTATGATAGTAGCTTTAAATAAAAAAGCAGTCAAACTTAATGAAGCCTTGCATTGATATAAATTTATTTTACATAAAGCTTTAAGCTTTATGTCTTTCTTTTAATTTTGAAATCACATCTGAGAAACTAAGATTTGCATCTGCAAGTAAAACACTTAAATGATACATTAAATCCGCTGCTTCACAAATAAGCTCTTCTTTATCTTTTACTGTCGCTGCTAAAGCTGTTTCTACGCCTTCTTCACCAACTTTTTGTGCGATGCGTTTTGTACCACTTTTGAAAAGTTTTGCTGTATAAGAAGTATTTTCATCGGCATTTTTGCGTGCATTAATAAGTTTTTCAAGTCTGGCTAGAAAAACAAAATCTGCATTTTTAGAAATTTTTTCAAAACAAGAAATATCGCCCGTATGACAAGTAGGCCCTACAGGATTTGCTAAAATTAAAAGCGTGTCATTATCACAATCTAAGCTTAAATCTATGATATTTAAGAAATTTCCACTTTCTTCACCCTTCATCCAAAGACGCTGTTTTGTGCGTGAAAAAAAGACTACTTTGCCACTTTCTAAGCTTTTTTCTAAGGCTTCATTATTCATAAAGCCTAGCATTAAAACTTCGCAAGTTTTTGCATCTTGGATGATGACAGGTAAAAGATTATCCACTTTTTGCCAAGCGATTTTTTCATTAAGTTCTTTGAAATTTTGCATATTATATCCTTATACTTAAGCCTTGATTTTTAAGATAAATTTTTAATTCTTTAATGTCTATAAGTTTTTGATGAAAAACAGAAGCAGCTAAAGCCCCATCTATACCTAGTTTAAAAGCTTCTAAAAAATGTTCCATTTTTCCCGCTCCCCCACTTGCGATCAAAGGTACTTTACAAATTTTATATACAGCTTCTAATTGTTCTAAATCATAGCCATTTTTAACACCATCTTGATTCATCATATTTAAAACAATTTCGCCTGCACCTAGATCTTGCACTTTTTTAACCCATTCTAAAGTGCTTTTTCCACTATGTTTACTTGTTTTTTCATCCCCTGTGTATTGAAATACTTTTAAATTTCCATTTTCATCTTTAAAACTATCAATCCCTACTACTACGCATTGCACGCCAAAGCTTTTAGCAAGGCGTGTGATTAGGCTTGGATCATTTAAAGCAGGAGAATTGATAGAAATTTTATCTGCCCCATTAGCCAAAAGTTCAGCTGCATCTTCTTCGCTTTTAATACCCCCTGCAACACAAAAAGAAATATTGATATTTTTTGCTACTTCACTTACCCATTCTCTTGATATGCGTTCTTTTCTAGCACTTGCAGCAATATCATAAAAAACAAGCTCATCAATACCATTTTGAGAATAATACCTAGCAAGCTCTATGATATCTCCCATATCTTTATGGTTTTTAAATTGTGTTCCTTTTACTACTCTGCCATCTTTGACATCTAAACATGCAATTATGCGTTTTGTAAGCATTTATTTCTCCAAAATACATTTTTCTTTAAGATATTTTTCCATTTCTTCATCGCTTTTAATTTCATCAAAATTAGCTTGAATTTTTGCTTCTTTGCCCACTTTAATTTGTTTGTTTATATCATCAATAAATTCTTTAAAATTTGGATTTTTATTGATCAGCATATTTAGTGTTTGAATATCAAGTTCTTTTTCTTTTGCACTAATTAAAATTTGAGAATTTGAAATATCTTTTTCAAGTTTTATCACTCCTATGCCAAAACTTTGATTTAAGCGTCTTAACTCACTTAAAACTTCGCTATCAATTTCTTGTAAAACAACCAAATAGCCTTCATTTGCCCAGCTAGAATTGCTTACAGCTTGAAAATAGCATTCTTTTAAATTTGAAAAATTTAAAGCAATTTTAAGTTCAAAAGAAAAAAGCTTATAACTATTTTGTTTGATATTTTCTAAAAGTGTTATGGTCTCTTTTTCATAATCATCGTAAGGAAAATAAACCCCTACAATATCAGGATAATTCCACTTATCTTCCCCGCCCTTACCCTTTTTGCTTTGTTCGTGATAAATTGTTTTGCAATTTAAATTAAAATCTAAATTTTCATATAAAAATTTTACAAGCAAGGGGTGTAAATCTCTTTCATGAAATTTATTTTTTTCTTGTTTTTCATTGGTAATTTCATTTTTATTATCAAGCTTTAAAAGTTCATTTTCTCTTTCTTTTAGCCAAAAAGTTGTAGGTTTTATTGAGGTTTTAAGAAAGTTAATTTTATCTGTAAGCAACCTATTCCAAATTGTTTGAGTGGGTGTTTGTCCTATACTAGAAAGCTTTTTATCTAAGCCTTTTTCAAGAGCTTTTTGCCAAATTTCACTCACATTTAAAGGCTTTTTAGTTTGTTTTAAAACTTCTATAATTAATTCTTTATAGGTCAATTTTCCAGACATCTTATCCCTTCTTCTACACTAAAAACTCCGTCTAATAAAGCTTTTCCTACGATAACCCCACTACAAATTCCTTTTAAGTTTTCAAGGTCTTTTAAGCTTGCTACTCCACCACTTGCCTGAATGCAAATATGAGGAAAAATTTCATGGATAAGTTTATAAAGTCTTGCATTTACTCCTTGCATGGTGCCATCTTTTGAAATATCTGTGCAAAGTATGTGTTTTAAGCCTTTATTGCTATAAAAATCTAAAACTTCCATAAGCTTTTTATCGCTTGCTTCTTGCCAAGCATTTACAGCCACAACATAATCTTCTTTTAAAATCGTATCTAAGGCTAAAACTATAGCTTCACTACCAAATTCTTTTAAAATTTCAAGACATAAAGTCGCATCTTTAATTGCCATAGATCCTATAACTACTCTTTTTACTCCACAATCAAGCAAAGCTCTAACTTCTGCTTTAGAGCGTATACCTCCACCTACTTGCAAATTGACACTGACTTCTTTGGCTAATTTTTCTATCAAAGCAAATTGTCTTTTGCTAGGATCTTTTGCACCTGTAAGATCTACAAGATGAAGTTCTTTCGCTCCTGCTTTTTCGTATTCTTTAAATTTCTTTAAGGGATTGTATTTATATACTTTTTTTTGTTCGTAATCCCCTTTTACAAGACGCACCACTTCGCCATCTATAAGATCGAGTGCGGGTATGATTTGAGTCATCCTATATCCTTAATAAAATTTGAAATTAAAATTTCCCCAGCCTCGCTACTTCTTTCAGGGTGAAATTGCACTCCGTAAAAATTATCTTTCATTACGCTTGCGCTAAATTTTTGCGAATACTCACAATCTGCTATAGTGTATTTCCCAAGTCCTACACAATAACTATGCACAAAATAAAAATAAGCCCCTTCTAAGCCTTTAAACAAAGCATGAGAGCTATAAACTTCATTCCATCCCATATGTGGAAAAGTAAAGCCTTCTTTAGTTTTAAATTTTTGAGTTGTAAAATCTATGAGTTTTAAGGTTTCTTGATTTAATTCTTCAGAAAAATTTCCTAAAATTTGCATACCTAAACAAATACCAAGCAAAGGTTTTTTGGTATTTTGAATAAAATCAATAAGATTAAATTGTTCTAAATTTTTCATTGCTTCTTTTGCGGTACCCACTCCAGGTAAAAAAAGCTTATCCGCACTTTCAAGTTCTTTTAAATCCCTACTGATAGTTGCATTAAAACCTAATCTATCTAGACAAAATTTCAAAGATGCTAAATTCGCACAGGCTGTATCGATGATGATGATTTTCATATCACTCCTTTAGAGCTGGCTAAATTTTCACTTTCTATTTTTACTGCCATTTTCAAAGCTTTTGCAAAGGCTTTAAAAAGCCCTTCGGCTTTATGATGATCGTTTTTGCCTTTAACTTTTAAATGCAAACTCACGCCCATAGCATAGCTTAAAGAATAAAAAAAGTGCTCGATCATTTCTGTGCTTAAAGCCCCTAAATGAGATTTTTTAAATTTGGCTTTATAGACTAAATGGGGACGATTGCAAAAATCCATCGCACAACTTGCCAAACACTCATCCATAGGTAAAGCAAAACCATATCTTGCAATGCCGATTTTATCCCCTAAAGCTTTTTTGATACAAGCTCCAAGTGCTAAGGCTACATCTTCAACGCTATGATGCTCATCGATTTCCAAATCTCCTTTACAAGAAATTTCAAGCCCTATACCTCCATGTACAGCGATTTGCTCTAACATGTGATCAAAAAAATCAATACCTGTTTTAATGCTAACCTTACCCCCATTTAAGCATACCTTTACTTTTATATCTGTTTCTTTAGTAGTTCTTTGATAACTCGCGCTTCTAAAAGAACTTAAAATTTCATTTTCTATTTCTTTCCAAGAAAGTTCGCCGTATTTTAAACCATGCACGCCTAAATTTGAAGCCAAGATCATATCACTCTCACGATCTCCTATAACAAAACTTTGCTCCTTATCATAAAGTTCGTGTTTGATATACTCTTCTAACATAGCGGTTTTAGGTTTTCTGCAAGCACAATTTTCATTTTCAAAATGCGGACAAATAAAAATATCTTGAAATTCTATACCGCAACTTTTTAAAATATCAAGCATTTTTTCATGAGCGATTTCAAAATTTTCCTTTGGAAAACTTGGTGTTCCAAGACCGTCTTGATTGCTTACCATAACAAATTTAAATCCAAATTTTTTTAGTTTTAAAAGAGTGGGAATAGCATCTTTTTCAAAACGCAATTTTTCAAGAGTATCGATTTGAAAATCGCTTTTTGGCTCCTCTATTAAAGTGCCATCTCTATCTATAAAAAGGATTTTTTGACTCATTTTAAGCTTTCCAAACGAAAAGTTACTGCATTTTTGTGCGCGTCTAAATGCTCATTTTGTGCTAAAATTTCAACACTTTTACCTAAAGCTAAAAAACCTTCTTTACTTAACTCTTGAACGGTCATTCTTTTGCTAAAATCTGCCAAACCTAAACTAGAATGCGTTTTAGTAAGTCCATAAGTAGGTAAAACATGATTTGTCCCACTTGCATAATCACCCATAGACTCTGGGGAATAAGCTCCTAAAAATACTGATCCTGCGTGTTTTACACCTTTTAAAAGTTCTCGTGGATTTTGAGTTTGTATGATCAAATGTTCAGGGGCGTAAAGATTTGAAATTTCTAAGGCTTGATTTAAATCTTTAGCTATGATAATGCGTGAATTAGCAATGCTTTTGCTTGCAAGTTCTTTGCGAGGCAAAAGTTCTAATTGACTTTGGACTTCATCACTTGCTTTTTTAGCAAAATCTTGACTTAAACACACTAAAATCACTTGAGAATCTGCACCATGTTCAGCTTGTGAAAGCAAATCACTAGCTACAAATTTTTCATTAGCTAAATCATCAGCTATGACTAAAACTTCACTAGGTCCTGCTTGCATATCAATAGCTGCTCCGTTTATATCACTACTTACTTGGCGTTTTGCTTCGGTTACAAAGGCATTTCCTGGGCCAAAAATTTTATCCACCTTTAAAACACTTTGGGTACCGTAAGCCAAAGCTGCTATAGCTCCTGCACCACCCATTTGATAAATTTCATCCACGCCACAAAGCTTAGCACAAAAAAGCACAGCATCATTGATTTTTGCAGGACTTGCTAAAACGATTTTTTCACAACCTGCAATTTTTGCAGGAATAGCTAGCATTAAAACCGTTGAAAACAAAGGTGCCAAACCCCCTGGTATGTAAAGTCCTACTTTTTCTATAGGGCGTGTTAAAACTTCACATTTAACGCCTTTTGTAGTTTCAAGAGCGATTTCATGTGGGATTTGGGCTTCGTGAAATTTTTTGATATTTTCATAAGCCACTAAAATAGCTTCTTGTAAATCTTTATCTAAATGCTTGCTTGCTTGAGTGATTTCTTCTTGAGTGATTTTAATCTTTGAAATTTCAGCCTTATCAAATTTCAAAGCTTGTTCTATCAAAGCTTCATCGCCTTTTTCTTGCACTTCTTTAATGATAGAACTTACTATTTTTGAAATTTCATCTTTCGCACTTATAGCAGGGCGTTTTAACGCTTCTTCTTTTTGTTTTTCATCCAAATTATCATATACTAAAATTTGCATTTTTTACTCACTTTAACATTTTTTCTATAGGCAGAACTAAAATCGAACTCGCACCTTCTTCTTTTAAAGCCTCCATGGTTTCCCAAAAAAGATTTTCTTTACTTACCATATGTAAAGCTACATTTTTTTCATCGTGTGCTAAAGGTAAGATAGTCGGTCTTTCAACTCCTGGAAGTAGGGCTTGAATTTTATCAAGCTTTTCTTTTGGAGCATGAAGCATAATGTATTTAGATTCTCTTGCTTGCATTACTCCTGCTACACGCAACATAATTTTATCCACTAAGGCTTGTTTTTCTTTACTTAAAGCATTTTCTTTTTGAATCAAACAAGCACGAGATTCATAAATGACTTTAACTTCTTTAAGATTGTTTGCTTGTAAAGTTGCCCCGCTTGAAACAAGATCGCAAATCGCATCGGCTAAATTTGCCCTAGGGGCTACTTCAACAGAACCTGTAAGCGTACAATTTTTATAATTAATCCCATTTTCTTTCATAAAACGCTTTAAAAGTTGTG
Source organism: Campylobacter sp. CFSAN093233 (assembly GCF_011068165.1). Taxonomy (NCBI): domain Bacteria; kingdom Pseudomonadati; phylum Campylobacterota; class Epsilonproteobacteria; order Campylobacterales; family Campylobacteraceae; genus Campylobacter; species Campylobacter sp. CFSAN093233. The sequence continues at coordinate 33,638 of NZ_JAAMWY010000007.1, read as the reverse complement.
GATAAGAAGTAGCTATCCTTAAGCCTTCAAAATCTTTCAAATTTTGAAATTTATTTTCTTGAGGTAAGGCAAGAGAAAGACGGCAATATCCAAAATCTAGCTTTTTTAAAAGCTTATAGCTTGGATTTTCTCCTAAAGACTGGCGTTCAAGTTCATTTTCTTCTAAAACATTTTCCCCTATAATGCCTAAATCTACAACCCCATCAAAAATAAGCCCAGGGATATCATCATCTCTAACGCGTAAAATATCTATGGGTAAATTTGTAGAAAAAGCGATCAAGCTTTGTTCATGGATATGCATTTTAACACCACATTCTGAAAGAAGCTCTATGGATTCTTTTGAAAGTCTACCTGATTTTTGTATCGCAATGCGTAAACGAGTGTTTTCTTGCATAACATATCCTTGAAATTAAAAATTAAAAACTTATATTAGCATAAGTAGTTGAATTTTTAGCAAGGGTTTTAGAAAATAAATAAATTTAATTTTATTTAAAATAATTATTTAAAACTTTTTATTTTTAAGGTATTTAATTGAAGTATTAATCCTAGCAAAAGCTAGGATTTGATTAAGCTACAAATTCGATGAAAGCCATTTCAGCAGCATCACCACGGCGAATTCTTGTTTTGATGATTCTTGTATATCCACCATTGCGATCTTTGAATTTTGGAGCAATTTCAGTCACTAATTTATTAGTAGCGTTTTTATCTTGTAATGAAGCAAAAACTGCTCTATGAGCGTTAAAATCTCCAAGTCTTGCTCTAGTAATCAATCTTTCTACATAACCTCTTAATTCTTTAGCTTTTGGTAGAGTAGTTTCGATTTTTCCGCTATTTACTAAAGCTATAGTTAAATTTTTTAATAAGGCAGCACGATGAGATGAAGTTCTGCCAAGTTTTCTATATCCATGTTTATGTCTCATTCTTTATCCTTCGTTTTGTGCTTTTAATTCTGCGATTTTATTTTTAAGTATTTCTTTATTATCGCTAAGCTTAGAAGTTCCCACAGGAAAACCTATACTTTCCATGATGTTTTTAATTTCATCAAGAGATTTTTTACCTAAATTTTTAAGCCCTGCAAGTTCACTTACACTCATCAAAGCAAGCTCGCCTATGTAAACTACTCCTGCTTTTTCAAGACAATTATAACTTCTAGCACTTAAATTTAAATCTGTAATGTTTTGCAATAATTTAGTATTTTCTAGTTCATTGCTTGTTGCTTGATTTTTAATTACGCTTCTAACATTGGTGATTTTATCAAATACTGATAATTGTTTATACATAGCTTCTAGAGCATTTTGAAAAGCTTCATTTGGAGTGATTTGTCCATCAGTTGTTACAGTTAAAACCACTTTTTCATAATCAGGATTATCTTCAAACAAAACTTTTTCAATATCATAGGTTGCTTCTCTTACAGGTGTAAAGAAAGCATCTAAAGCTATAAATTTAGGATCATTTATAAGCTCTTTAATTTCTTCGCTTGGTACATAGCCAATACCTTTTTCAACGATCAATGTGAATTTGAGTTCAGCATCTTCGTTGATAGTTGCTAGATAGGTGTCTTTGTTTACTACCTCTACTTGATCATTATTTAGATCTTTGCCGTAAATTTCTTTTGAGCCTTTAAAGCTAAATTCTACTATTTCTTTATTTGATTCGCCTTTAATTTTAAAGCGTAGTTTTTTTAGATTAATGATAAAAAGTGCTACATCTTCAAGCATACCACGCATGCTATCAAATTCATGAGCTACGCCATCAATATGAATCGCAGTTGGAGCATATCCTATGGTGCTAGTGTAAAGTAAACGGCGTAAAGGATGGGCTAGGGTGATTCCATAGCCGATCTCAAAAGGCCAAGCACTGATTTTAGCCACAGTATCACTAATGTTTTCTATTGTAAATTCTGTTGGCGTATAAGCAGATGTTGTAATATTTCTCATATTTAGCCCCTATTATTTAGAGTAAAGCTCAACGATAAATCTTTCCTCAACCGGAATGACAACTTCTTCTCTTTCAGGTTTTCTTGTGAAAATTCCAAATCTCTTATCTTTTTCAACATCAACCCAAGCAACGATTCCAGTTTGTGCTGTAAGTTCGATAGCTCTTGTAATTTGAGGATTGTTTTTGCTTTTTTCGATAATTTCGATTTTAGCACCTGCTTCTACTCTAAAGCTAGGAATATCCACTCTTTTACCATTTACTAAAACATGTCCATGTGTTACAAGTTGTCTTGCAAAACGACGTGTTGTAGCAAAACCCATTCTATATACTACATTGTCTAATCTTTGTTCTAAAAGTTGGATAAGTAATACCCCTGTATTTCCTTCTCTTCTTGCTGCTTCAGCAAATAAACGACGGAATTGCTTTTCGCTTACTCCATACATAAATTTAGCTTTTTGTTTTTCTCTTAATTGAAGTCCATACTCACTAATTTTACCTTTTCTTGCTCCGTGTTGTCCTGGTGCATAAGGGCGTTTATCTAGTGCACTTTTGCCAGCTAGTCTTCTTTCTCCTTTTAATGCTAAGCTAACACCAAAGCGTCTTTCTAATTTTTCTACTGGTCCTCTATATCTTGCCATAATATTCTCCTAAATTTTTCTTATATCTTAGACACGACGACGCTTAGGCGGTCTGCAACCATTGTGAGCTAATGGAGTGATATCTTTTAAGAAAGTTACTTTGATTCCTTCCATAGCACCTACACTCTTAACAGCAGTTTCTCTACCGCTTCCTGGTCCTTGTACTTTAATGCCTACTTCTTTAATTCCGTGTTCTTTTGCTTTATTTAAAGCGTCTTCTACTGCTTGTTGTGCTGCATAAGGAGTTGATTTTTTAGAACCTTTAAATCCTAAACCACCTGCACTACTCCAAGCGATAGCATTTCCCATTTCATCAGTTACTGTAACCATAGTATTGTTAAAAGTCGCACTGATATAAACAATACCTTTTGCTATATTTTTTTTAACTACTTTTTTCTTTACGATTTTTCTTTTTGCCATGATTTATCCTTATGATTTTGCACCAACAGTTTTTCTCTTACCTTTTCTAGTTCTTGCGTTTGTTTTTGTTTTTTGTCCGCGAACTGGTAACCCTTTTCTGTGTCTTAAACCTCTAAAGCTTCCTAAATCCATAAGCGCTTTAATATCCATAGCAACTTGTTTTCTCAAGTCCCCTTCAACCATATAGTTTTCTTGAATTTCTTTACGGATAGCTGCTGCTTCATCTTCACTTAACTCATGAACTCTTTTATCATAAGAAATTCCTACTTTATCTAGAATTTTTCTTGAAGTGAAAAGTCCTATACCATAAATATAGGTTAGTCCATACTCAATTCTTTTTTTCTTTGGTAAATCCACACCTGCAATACGAGCCATGTTTATCCTTGTCTTTGTTTATGTTTTGGATTTTCGCAAATAATGCGAACCACGCCTTTACGGCGAACTACTTTGCACTTGTCGCACATCTTTTTAACCGATGGTCTCACTTTCATGAGCGTCTCCTTGAATGAATTCCACTTGATTTACGACTACATCAGGTTTTATGAATAACCAACTATTTTCAAAATAAGTGGTGGATTTTAAAAATACTTCTTCATATAGTTCGATGTAATTTGTCGCAAAAACTCTAATTTTATCTAAAATTAGCTTTTAAATAACTTAGATTATTTATATCTAAAAGTTATACGCCCTTTATCAAGGCTATAAGGTGTAAGTTCTACTTTTACTTTATCACCTGGCATTATTCTTATATAATGCATACGCATTTTTCCTGCAATATGACATAAAATTACATGTTTGTTGTCAAGTTCAACCTTGAAATTTGCATTAGGCAATGCTTCAAGTACGGTGCCATCAATTTCAATTACATCATCTTTTGCCAAAATTTTCTCCTTTCATGAAATAAAAAGGCTATAATTTTAGCAAAAATTATTAAAATTTTTACTTAATTTTTAGTAATTTTTAAGTAATTAATCTAAAAATTTAGGTTCGATAAAAGGCACATGAGTCCCTATAACTTTGAGTTTTCTTTCTTTAAATTCTTTAAGTAGTTTTTCCCTTGTTTGTATAGCCTCATTTTGATCTATATCAAATTTTATAGCGATTTTAGGTTTTGGAATTTGTATATCATAAAGATGAAGTAAATCTCCCCAAAAGACTATTTTATCATCAATTATTATAGCATTTTGTCCTGGGGTATGTCCATAAGCAGGTATGGCTTTAATGCCTGAATTTTGAAAGATTAAATCTTTAGAGTGGTTAATAAATTCTATATTTTTAAGTTTAAGCAAGGTGTTTTTAATTTCTTGTCTATCGCTTTTGATCCAAAAATCATATTCTTTTTTATCGATTAAAATTTGAGCTTTTGGAAAAAGATTTTCTTCGCTCATTAAAGCACCTATATGATCAGGATGCGCGTGTGTTAAGATAATATGAGTGATATCTTTAAAATCGGTTTTGTGGATATGTAATTTTTCTTTTAATGTATCAATAGTATCTAAAAACCCTGTGTCTATTAAAGCATTAAAATTTGGATTTTTTATCAGAGCAATATTATGCTCATTTCTTTTGATTTTTGTGCGAGTTTTTTCTATAAAATTCTTATCTTCATCGCTTTGTGGCACTAAAAAAGAAAATAATAAATTTAAAAATTCATCATCAGATTGTTTAAGAGAGATTATATGGGTTTGATTTGAACTTTTGCTTGTGGTTTTTTCTTCTAAAAAATAAAGATTGGTTTTTAAAAGAGTGGTTATAAAATTAAACATATTTATCCTTAAATTTTTAGATAATATTTTGGAAATGATTATAGTATAATAAAAACAATGTTTTTAAAATTTAAGGTAATTAATCAATGAGAAAATCAAAATTTGAAACAAAGGAAATTAAGATCTTAGGACTTTCTTCACTAGGAGGAACTTTAGAATTTTATGATTTTATTATTTTTGTCTTTTTTGCTGAATATATAGCTAATGTATTTTTTCCTAAAGATATGAGTGAATTTTGGGCTTTATTAAATACTTATGGAGCATTTGCAGCTGGATATTTAGCACGTCCTTTAGGTGGTATAGTTATGGCACATTTTGGAGATAAATTTGGGCGTAAAAATATGTTTATGCTAAGTATTTTACTAATGGTTCTTCCTACCTTTGTCTTAGCTTTTATTCCAGGTTATGAAACTCTTGGGTTTTTAGCTCCTGTTTTATTGATACTTATAAGAATTTTTCAAGGCATAGCTATAGGTGGAGAATTGCCTGGAGCTTGGGTTTTTGTAAGAGAGTATTGTCAAGAAAAACAAAAAGCTTTCTTTTTAAGCTGTTTAAATTCAGCTATGGCTTTAGGAATTTTGTTAGGAAGTATAGTATTTCTAATCATTAATGCTTTTTTTAGCATAGAAGAAATTGCTGCTTATGCATGGCGTATTGCTTTTTTTGTAGGTGGAATTTTTGGGATTATTTCTATTTATTTGCGTAGATTTTTGCAAGAAACTCCTGTTTTTAAACAAATGAAAAAAGAATCATCGCTTAGTTCTTTTCCACTTAAAGATTTATTTAAAGAAAAGGATATTGTAAAAAATTTATTTTCATCAATGATGATGACTTGGGTTTTAACAGGTTGTGTTATTGTGCTTGTTTTATTAATGCCTAAATTTATGCCCAGTATTTTAAATTTAAGTGGAGTTGAAGGAAGTTATTTACAGATATTAGGAATTTTGGGAATAGCTTTAGGCGGGGTTTTTATGGGTTATCTTGTAGATAAATTTGGTTTATTTAAAATTTGCATTTTCTTTTCTTTAGCTTTTGTATTTTTTTCTTTTTTATATTTTTATGCTTTATATGAGCTTAAAAATTTGGTTTTGGTGTGTATTTTGTATTCGATTGTTTGTTTTTTAGGTGGAATTAATGTGTTCGCACCTATTTTAATGAGTGAAGTTTTTAGAGCTAAAATAAGATTTTCAGGAATTTCTTTTTCTTATAATATTGCTTATGCAATTTCAGGCGGTATTACTCCGCAACTCGTTTTTTGGCTTAATACACTTGCGAGTAAAAATGACAATCCATTTTTATATGGTATGAGTATATATATGATTTTTTTAGCGTTATTGGCTATTTGTGCTGTTTTTATAGTAAAAGATAAAATAAAATTTTGATAATCACTCTTAAAATGTTATAATTAAAATTATATTTTGGAGTTTATAAATGCCTTTTATTATGGAATTACTTAAGCAAAATAAATTAAAGTTGATTTCTTTTTTGCTTTTTTCTTTTATTACAAGCGCTGTTGGAGTTTTAACTCTTGTTTTTATCAATGATTATTTGCTTAAAAATGCACAAAACATTCCTATTTTTTATTTTATTGTTTTGCTTTTGATTTTTTTTATAAGTTCTACCATAGTTGAACTTGGACTTAGTATTTTTGGACAAAATTTTATTTTTAAAATGCAAAGGCGCGTAGTAAAGCAGATCTTAGACACCCCTTTGTTAAGAGTCGCTAAAGTAGGTAAGGCTAGAATTTTAGCTTCTTTGGGAAGTGATGTGAGAAATATATCTTTTGGGCTTTTAAGATTGCCTGATTTTTTACAATCAAGTATATTGATTTTATGCACTAGTGTTTATTTATGTTATCTTTCACCACAAATTTTTGCTTTGTGTGTGGTATGGATTATGGTTATTTTTATTACTAATAATTTTTTGATGATGAAAGTATATCAGTATTTTAGAAAGGCAAGGGAAAATGATGATGCTTTGCAAAATAATTACCAAAATATACTAGATGGACATAAAGAACTTTTGATCAATCGTGATAGAGCTAAGCTTTATTATGAAGATGAATTTGAAAATAATGCAAGATTGAAAAAGAAAAATAGTACTTTAGGTAATCTTTTTAACAATCTCTCAAACAACTGGACAAATGTAACTCTTTTGGTTTTAGTGGGTGTAGAGTTTTACTTAGCTTTAAAATTTGAATGGGCAAGTGTTGCAGATGCTACAACTATAGCTCTTTCTATTTTGTTTTTACGAACCCCTTTAGTATCTATGATAGGATCTTTTCCTACTTTGCTTTTGGCAAAAATCGCTTTGGATAAGATCGCAAAATTGGAATTAGATGATTATATAGAAGGTTTTAAAAAAACACATTATATCAGTGAATGGAAAAAAATTTCTTTTAGAAATACTCAATTTGCTTATGAAGAAAATTTTCATTTAAATCCTGTAAATATAGAACTTAAAAAAGGTGAATTGGTATTTTTAATAGGTAAAAATGGAAGTGGTAAATCCACTTTTTGTATGCTTTTGACAGGACTTTTTAAGCCAAGCAAAGGCGGAATTTATGTTGATGATACGCTTATAGATGATAAAAATTTAGATGAGTATAGATCTCTTATTTCTGCTGTTTTTAGCGATTTTCATCTTTTTACTAAAACCTTAAATAAAGAAAATTTTGCAAGCGAAGAAAAAATTGCTTTTTGGTTGGAGTTTTTAGAACTTAAAGATAAAACAAGTGTCAAAGATAATGAACTGACCTTAACCAAACTTTCTACAGGGCAAAAAAAGCGTTTAGCTATGCTTATAGCCTTGCTTGAAGAAAGGGATATTTTAGTGCTTGATGAATGGGCGGCTGATCAAGATCCTGTTTTTAGAAGATTTTTTTATAAAAAACTTTTACCTTTGCTAAAAGAGCAAGGTAAAACAATCTTTGCTATCACACATGATGATGCATATTTTGATAGTGCTGATAGAATTTTCTTGGCTCAAAATGGTGAAATCAGCGAATTAAAGGGTGAGAATATAAAGGAATTAGCTAAAAATTTAGTAGAAAAATTTGATTAAAGCCCAAAATGGGCTTATATTATTTATCATAGAGCTTTTTTTCTATATTGATATAAAATTCAGCAATTTTTCCATAAGCAACTTCCCAAGCTTTAAGAGTAGCTTCGTCAGGATTTAAAAGATTTTTAATAGCTTTTAAAAGGCAAGCTCCAACTATAGGATAATGCTCTTCTTTAACCCCTAAATTAACATGAGTTATGGCAACTTTATCAACAAAGTTTCTCATATTTTCTAAATTTTCTATATTTTTAGCTGCCATTAAAATCGCCATCGCTAAAGCTTTTGGTTGTTCTCCTGAAATTTGTTTTTCCATATTAAACATAGGTTTTACCTCAGGATAATCATTAAACATTATTTTATAAAACTCATTGGTTAAATCTACTCCATTTTTTTGCAAAATAGGCACACAATCTTTGATGATTTGTATTTGTTCTTTTGTCATAATTTCTCCTTTTTAATGTAAAAGAGATATTATATATCTTAAAAAGGAGAAAAAAATTGACTTGTGTTAAAATTTTGTATTTAGTTGATTGAAAAAGTCTTGCATTAACATTGTTAATGCTTTATAAAAATGTGTTTTAGCTTTATTGATAACATCAAAACTCCACATGTTAAACCAAGTAAAAAATTCTTCTTTTAAGAATTTTTGCAAAATTATATCATCTTGTTTTTTGATTAAAAAACTAATAAATAATAATTCATTTATCAAGCTATCTGCAGGTTCTTTATTAAAAAAAGAAAAAAAGTTATTTTGCACAAAAATTTGCTTAATTTTATCAGAATTATCTGAATAAATTTCTTTATTTTCATCAAGATAAAAAGAAGCAAAAGGCGGTGCTTTTACATAATCAACATCGCTTAAAAACAAAGATGTAAAATCACTTGCTATTAATTTATCATCTTCGTTTGAAGATGATAAAAGCTTTAAAGCGGTGTATTGCAATTTGCTATTATTTTTAAAAACCAATTTTGCCAGAATTCTTCTTTTTTAAGTTTTTCTAGCAAAAAATGATTAGGTGGATTTTGCAAAAATTGATAAATATATCTATTGCCAATTTTTGCATTAAGAATGTCCCAACATGATTTGAGTACTTATAAGTCCATAAAATAGCATTCTGGTGGTAAATACCCCTAAAAATGCACAAAGTAGGGCAAAATAAGCAAAAAATTTACTTTTAAATTTTTCATGTAAATAATTATGCAAATACCAAGTAACAGTCCCAAGTCCTAAGAATGCAAAAGAAAGCGATATAAACCAATCATAGGTTCCACCTAAAAGTTCAAAAGGGTTTACAAGCCCCATAATCCAAGTTTGTCCTACATGTAGGGTTTGCAAAACTATAGCAGTGTTTAAAAGCCCTATACCTATAAGTCCTGTAAAAAACGACATTTTTCTTTCATGTTTGCTATTTTCAAAAAAAACAATAATAAACAATAGCGCCTAAAAATATAGCACTAGCAAAAAAATAAAGCAAAGTGATCTTAAAATCCCAAGTAGGCACACTTTCTTGCATGGAGCCATATAAGCTCCACTCATAAAGAAAAGTCCTAAAATTCCACATATTAGCGTAAGATAAAACACCCAATTTGAAGTTTTTAGATAAAGCAAAAAGCCCAAAGCACACACAAGAGATACAAATAAAATTTCATTATTCATCCAGCCTATGTGCCACTCATTGTTTGCATAAAAAACACCCATTCTATTTAATACATTAAAAATGTGTGTAATATCATTTAAATGAAAAAATGAAGGGATAAAAGCAACCATCATTGCAATTCTAAGGCTAATCCAAAAGACTTTAAATTTGCATAATTTTTGTAACCATTTATAAATGCAGGTGCATAAACCAAACTAAGTCCAATTACAGCTTGTGCTAAAATAGTAAATAACACCAAAGGCATTTCGCTTAAAATGTGATTAAATGATGTCATTTTTAACTCCTTGGTAGTTTTGAGGTAGATGAAAAATCGCACTTTTATTACCTGAAGGCAAACTATGTTTTTCAGGCACTATACATAAATTCGGATGCGTGATAGAAGCATCAGGTAAAGGTGTGATAGAGGCTAAATTTCCATGTTCTTCTCTCAGTTTTGTTATATCGCCTGCTTTTAATGCTCTAAAAGGACAAGAGTCCACGCAAATTGGATTTTTACCTTCTTTTAATCTCTCATAACACCCATCGCATTTGCTCATATGACCACTTTCATGGTTAAATTGAGGTGCGCCATAAGGACATGCCATAGCACAAGCTTTGCAGCCTATACACATACTATCATCGATTGCTACTATTCCCCATTTTATTTTCATTGTTGCACCAGTTGGACAAGCTTTAAGACAAGATGGATTAGAACAATGATTGCAAGAAATAGAAGTGTAGTAAGCAAAAACATTTTGCTCAAAACTTCCATCTTCTTTACAGGTCCAATTTCCCCCTTCAGTCTCAAACACACGGCGAAAATTAACTCCCACAGGCATGTTTTTATAATCCTTGCAAGAAAGTGAGCAAGTCCTACAGCCTACGCATTTGCTTTGATCTAGCATAACACCAAATTGTGAATTTTCTTCTAATTTCATCTTTTTCTCCTTAAACTTTTGCAATTTCAACTAAAATAGAATGTTGTCCATTTCCTTTAGAAATAGCAGTTGGTACTATACTTGCCAAAGAATTCACACAAGTTCCCACATCGATACCATTTTCATATTTTGCCCATGCACCTTGTGGGGTTACTGCACAACCTGGTATGATTTTTGGAGTAATTTTTGCTATGCCTTGTATGATTCCTAAGTCATTTCTTACTTGCACCACATCGCCCGTTTTGATACTTCTTTGCTCTGCATCTATGGTATTTATCCAAATTTCTTGTGGATTAGCTTCTCTAATTTGTGGAATTTCCCAAAAGCTAGAATGCGTTCTACCTTTGTAGTGATAGCCAAAAAATTGCAAAGGATACTTTTGTTTTAATGGATCTAAAATCCCTTCTCTTTGGCTTTCAAAAACAGGAATAGGCACTATTTGTTGTCCTTCTTTTAATTTCCAAGTTTTTTGCATTTGTGCGAGTTTTGTGCTATAAATTTCTATCTTTCCGCTAGGAGTTTTTAAAGGATTATTGATAGGATCTTTTATAAAACTTTGTAATGCCACTACAGGTTTTACAGGCTCAAATTTTACAAGTCCTTTTTCGCACATTTCTTCAAAACTAGGCAAAAGTGGATTTTTTTTCATACTTTCTTCATAAAGGTATTTTAGCCAATCTTTTTGTGTTCTTCCTTCGCTAAATTCTTTTTCTATGCCAAGTCTTTTAGCAAGTTCAAGACACATTTTATAAATAGGTTTTGCTTCACCAACTGGCTCGATAGCTTTTTGACAATAAATAATATAAGGCTTATTGCTATAATATCCTGCGCTAGGTCTTATAAAATCTTCTTGCTCTAGCATAGTTGCATCAGGTAAGATATAATCTGCGTAGTTATTTGACGGAGTTCTAGTTACATTAACATCTATTATACACTCACACAAATTCTCATCGCTTAAAATATCATGCACTTCTTTAATTGTGCTGTGCTGATTTGTAAGACAATTTCCTGCTGTATTGAAAATAAATTAATATTTTGTTTTAATTGTGTTGTGCCACGCACCCCATCGCTAATATCTGTCATTTCTTTTCCACGATAAATAGCATCTGTGAATAAAAAACAAGGAATAGAATCTTTTATTGGATTTTTAAAAGGCATACCTATTATATCATATGTTTTACTTGACCCTGTTCGACATCCTGTATTTGTGCCTTCTATGCCAATATTTCCTGTAATACAAGCTAGAGTTGCTATCGCCCTTGCATTTTGTTCTCCATTTGAATGTCTTTGCACTCCCCAACCTTGTTCTATAAAACAAGGCTTTATGGTGGCAATTTCTCTTGCAAGTTGAACTATGCGGCGTGCTGGATTTTTGTAATCTTGCTAGCCCAATCAGGAGTTTTTTCTACTCCATCGTTTAGTCCTAAACATAGCTTTCATAGCTTGAGTTTTTGGCTGCATCTTGTGGCAGAGTATTTTCGCTAAAGCCTATGGTGTATTTATCAAGAAAAGTTCTATCAAGTAAATCTTCTTTTATCATCACATAAGTTAGCGCAGCAATTAAAGCTGCATCGGTTCCTGGTGCTATAGGTATCCACTCATTGCAATGCCCTATCATAGAATCATTGTATCTTGGGTCAATGTGAATTATTTTACATCCACTTTCTTCTAAGGCTTTTTGATAAGCATAGCCTACTCCACCACCTCCCATTCTAGTTTCAACATGATTTGCTCTAAAAAATATAGCTAATTTTGCAGAGTGTAAAGTGTATATATCGCTAGCAGGAGATCCACCATAGAAAAAATTCATAGCATTTGAAATTTGAGCCGTAGAATAAGAATTATGATAATTTAAATAACCACCATAAAGACTTAAAAGTCTAGCCCATGGACCTTGTGTACAGCGATTGATTATTGTTCCTGTTGTTCCTGTTGTTCCTGTTGCATAATTTATATAAAAGGCTTCATTGCCGTATTTTTCTTTAATTTCTTGCATTTTGGCAGAAATTTCATCAAAAGCTTGTTCCCAAGAAATAGGCATAAATTTACCTTCGCCTCTTTTTCCCACTCTTTTTAATGGTCTTTTTAAGCGATTTGCATTGTAAACTTTATATCTTGAACTACGCCCTCTAATACAGGCTCTTGCTTGACGATTATCAAAGCTATCATCACCTTCATGATCAGTACTAACATATTTAATAATTCCATCTTGAGTATGCACTTTTACAGGACATTTTGTTTCGCAATTTACATTACATCCAGCCCATTTGCTGATCAATGGTGGAGTTTTTAATAAATTTGCACTTAGACTTATAGGACTTAAGGTTAAGCCGCCAAACAAAGAACTCCATTTTAAAAAATCTCTACGATTTTGTTCCGTGTTATCTCCTTACATTTATGTGACAAAAAGTAATTGCGATTATAGTACAAATAATAATTTTATTCAATTAAAATTAAGACTTTAAAACTCCTAAATATAGGCTTTATAATGAATTTTTCGTTTATGAATTTAACTTCAAAAAATAAAAATTTGAATAATATAATGATAAAAATTTATTAAAATAGTATTTAAATATAAATTTATAACTAAAATATAACTTTATCCCCCGTATAGGCTTGCGAGTTGAGTTTTTTTGTTTTATAATTTTGTGCGTTATTAAAATAAAAAGGTTTTTTATGTTGAGATTTTTAATTTTTGCAATGTTGTTGTTTGTGAATTTAGAAGCAAAAATCCCAAAAGATACACTTATTATAGCAGTTGAAAATGAAATCGCAAGGATAAATCCTGCTTATAGTGAGGATCACGATGCAGTGATTAATCTTGTATTTTCAGGACTTACGCGTTTTGATGAGCATATGAGCTTAAAGCCTGATTTAGCTGCGTCGTGGAATGTTAGCAAGGATGGACTTAGCTATGATATCTTTTTGCGTGAAGATGTTTTGTGGCACGATGGAGTGAAATTTAGTGCCGATGATGTTAAATTCAGTCTTGAAGCTTTTAAAAATCCTAAAAATAATTCTTCTATTTATGTGAATTTTGAAGATATTAAAAGTATAGAAATTTTAAATCCTTATCATCTTAAAATCACGCTTTCTAAACCTTTTCCTGCATTTTTAGATGCTTTAAGTATAGGAATGCTTCCTAAACATTTACTTAGTGATAAAGACTTAAATACTGCTTCTTTTAATCAAAATCCCATAGGCACAGGTCCTTATAAATTTGTAAAATGGAAAAAGGGCGAATATGTAGAGTTTAAAGCTAATGAGAATTTTTATCTTACAAAAGTAAAAACCCCAAGACTTATCATCAAACATATTTTTGATCCTTCGGTTGCAAGCGTAGAGCTTAAAAATGGCAAAATTGATGCGGCTTTGATTGATGTTTCTTTATTGAATATTTTTAAAAAGGATGAAAATTTTAAAATTTTGCGTGAAAGATCTGCTGATTATAGAGCTTTAATGTTTAATTTAGAGAATGAATTTTTAAAAGATATTCAAATAAGAAAGGCTTTAAATTATGCTATTGATAAGCAAAGTATAGTCAAAAATCTTTTGCATGATTATGGTTTTGTAGCCAATCATCCTTTAGAGCGTTCTTGGGCGGATTCTAAAGCTTTTAAAACTTATGAATACAATCCTAAAAAAGCCCAAGATTTGATTTTGGCTTTAGGTTTTAAGAAAAACGATGAGGGTATTTTTGAAAAAGATGGCAAGATTTTAGAATTTGAAATTTGGGCGATGAGTAATGATCCTTTAAGGGTAAGTTTGGCTGGAATTTTGCAAAGCGAATTTAGAAAAATAGGAGTTGTAAGCAAGGTGGTGGCTAAACCTGCTGGAAGTTTTGATTATTCTAAAGTAGATAGTTTTTTAATAGGCTGGGGAAGTCCTTTAGATCCTGATTTTCACACTTTTAGGGTATTTGAAAGTTCGCAAGATAGTGCTTTAAATGATGAGGGTTGGAATTTTGGACATTATCATGATAAAAAAGTGGATATAGCCTTGCAAAAAGCAAGAAACACTTCAAATTTGGAAGAGAGAAAAAAATATTATAAAGATTTTATAGATGCTTTGTATGAAAATCCTCCTTTTATTTTTTTAGCCTATCTTGATTTTGCTTTAGTTTATAATAAAGATTTAAAAGGTATCAAAGCAAGGACTTTAGGTCATCACGGAGTGGGTTTTACTTGGAATGTTTATGAGTGGAGTAAATAGTGCTAAAACGCTTAGTTTTTAGTATTGTCGTAGCATTTTTTAGCACTTTTTTATGTTTTGTTTTACTTCATTTTAGTAAAGGCAGTATAGCTTATGCTAATGGAGTTAATTCACAAAGTAAAGAATTTGTTCAAAGAATAGAACAAAATTTAGGGCTTGATAAGCCTTTGCTAGAGCAGTATAAAATTTGGCTTTTTAAGGCTTTAAAAGGAGATTTAGGAGTTTCTTTTTTAAGTGGAGAAAGTGTTTTAAAGCTTATAAAAGAAAGAATTTTTAATACTTTTATTTTGGGTTTTAGTGCCTTAATGCTTTTATTTTTACTCAGTGTTTTTTTGGCACTTTTGGGATATTATTATAAAGAAAGTTTTATAGATAAAATCATCACTTTTTTAGCTTTTAATTTTTTTGCTTTACCTCCTTTTGTTTTGGCTTTATTGTTTGTTTTGATTTTTGGAATTTTTTGGAAAATTTTGCCTGTTATGGGAAGTAGTGATATAGGCTTTGAAGATGATTTTTTAAATCGTTTAGAGCATTTGATTTTGCCTGTTTTGGTGCTCGTTTTATCACATTTGGCGTTATTTTTAAGGATTGCTAGAAATTTTATCAATGAAAGTTTTTCTCAAATTTTTATTCAAAATTTATACGCTAGAGCTTTAAGGGAGAAAGATATTTATTTTTTAGTTTTGAAATATTCTTTAAGTCCTATTGTGGCTTATTTTGGGGGAAGTGCTTTAAGTTTTATGATGGGAACTTATGTGGTAGAAAGTGTCTTTGCTTACGAGGGGCTTGGGTCTTTACTTTTTAAAAGTATTATTTTTAAAGATTATCCTGTTGTACTTGCACTTATATTTTTTAGCGTTTTGCTTGCAACATTTTTTACATTTTTAAGTGATATTGTAGCTAGGATTTTAAATCCTAGATTAAGAAGGCTTGATTTTGTTTAAATTTCTTATCATTCTTGCGCCTTTAATTTTTTTGTTTTTATGCGCCTTGTTTGCACCTTTTTTGGCTCCTTTTGATATTTTAAGCACTCATTTAGAAAATTTGCATCAAGCTCCTAATTTTACTTATATTTTAGGGACTGATTTTTTAGGCAGAGATTTGTTTTCTCGTTTGCTTTTTGCTTTGAGAAATTCTTTGATTATAGGTGTTGGTGGATCTTTATTGTCTATTATCTTTGCTTTGTGCTATTTGTTTTTAGCGCGATGTTTTTTTTACGTTTTTTGGATGCGTATTTTAGAGTTTTTTTTAGCCTTGCCTGCTTTTTTACTTATGATGTTTTTTCAAAGTATGATAACTTCTGATGTGTTTTTGATGATTTTTTTAATCGCTTTAATTCATTGGTGTTTCATAGCAAGAATTATAGAAAGTGAATTAAAAAGACTTGAAAATTTAGATTTTTACAAAGCAAATATAGTGCTTGGAAGAACTAAATTTAGAGCTTTTTTTAAAGATTTAATACCTGCTTTAAAAACACTGATTTTTACACTTTTTATATTTAATATCGTTCATGCTATAGCCACAGAAGCTACTTTGAGTTTTTTTGGACTGGGTTTAGGATTTGAAATTCCAACTTTAGGTACTCTTTTGAGTGAGTCTTCAAAAGCAGTTTTTATAGGCGCTTGGTGGATGATACTTTTTCCACTTTTAAGCTTGCTTTTGTTGTTTTTACCTCTTTTATGGTTGGGTAATTTTTTACAAAAAATTTGGGGTATAAGATCTTGAAGGTAAGAAATTTAAATATCAGTTTGAAGAATAATTTATTGCTTAAGGATATTAATTTAGATATAAAAACAGGCAAAACTTTAATGATACTAGGACAAAGTGGAGTGGGCAAAAGTTTGTTGGGAAAAGCTTTGGTAAGACTTTTAGATTCTAATTTCACAATAAGTTTTGATGAATTAAGTTTTCATAATTCTTGTATTTTTAATTTTAACAAAGAAGAGCTTAGAAATTTTCGTTCTAAGGTGGCACTTGTTTTGCAAGATGCAGAGCTTAGTCTTTATCCTTATTTGGATATTGGAAATTTATGTCATCTTGTTTTAAAAACTCATACAAAATTAAAACAAAAAGAAAGAAAAGATTACGCTTTTTCTTATTTTCAAAAATTAGGATTTGAAAATCTTGATCGTTTGTGGCATTCTTATGCTAATGAATTAAGTTTGGGTATGGCAAGAAGGGTGAGCCTAGCTTTGGCATTATTAAATCAACCCCAAATTTTAATTTGTGATGAAATCACAGCTTCTTTGGATAAAGAAAACGCTTCTAAGATTATATCGATTTTAAAAGAATTAAAAAATACTACAGCCTTAGTTTGCATCACTCATGATTTAAATTTGGTAAATTCTTTAGCAGATGAAATTCTTATGCTAGAAAAAAATAGTTCAAATTTATATAGCTTAAATGAGTTTTTAAGGTATTATAATGCTTAAAGTTTGTAATTTAAGTAAGTTTTATGAGCTTAAAAAGCATTGGTATTTAAAAAAAGAAAGACATATTATTTTTGATAATATCAATTTTTCTTTAAATGAAAATGACAATTTAATAATTTTAGGTAAAAGTGGTGCAGGTAAAAGCACATTAGCTAGAATTCTTTGTTTTTTAGAAGATCCAAGTGAGGGTGAGGTATGGTATGAAAATCTTAACTTACACAAGCTTGATAAAAACAAACAAAGACTTTTAAGAAAGCAAATTCAGTATTGCTTTCAAGATCAAAAAATGGCTTTAAACCCTTATAAAAAAATCAAAAATCTTATACAAGATGGTTTGGAAAATTTTAATTTACAAAAGAATGATGACTTGATTTTAGAATTTTTTGATTTTTTTAGTCTAAAAAAACAAATTTTAGAACAAAAACCCTATGAGTTAAGCGGAGGAGAAGCCACACGTGTAGGTCTTATCCGTGCTTTGATTTTAAATCCTAAATTGTTGATTTTAGATGAAATTACTTCAGCACTTGATATTAAAACTTCTAAAGAAATTTTAACTTTTTTATATGACTATCAGCAAAAAAATAATATTTCTTATATATTTATAACCCATCAAAGTGATCTTTTTTATAAATTTAATCATAAAAAATTAAAACTTTAAAAAATATTTTTTAATATAAGTTTCAATATAGAAAGTTTAGAGTAAAATAAAGAAAAGTGTAAATTTAATTTTTGTTGTGGAGTGATTAAAGTGCTTTAAAAAAGGAGAATAAATGTCTCATATAGATGCTTCGCATCCTTATTTTGGTATTTTTTTAATGCTAGTACTTGCTAGTGTTATTTTTTTCGGACTGGTTTTTTTAGCTTCAAAAATCGGTAATAATTTTGCCGCAAAAAATCGCAAAAAATTAGGACTTGGAATTTATGAATGTGGTCCTATTCCTGTTAAACAAGCTAACAAGATTAACTCTCAATTTTTCATCATCGCCTTAATCTTCATACTTTTGGATATAGAAGTTGTGTTTTTATTTCCTTGGGCTTTGATTTTTAAAGATTTAGGTTGGTTTGGGCTTTTAGAAGTTTTTATTTTTATCGTACTTTTAGGAGTTGGATTTTTATATGCTTATAAAAAAGGAGCGTTTGCATGGCAGAGCATCAAGTAAATTATGCAAGTGGTTTGCCCGTAGTTTTAACTAGTGTTGATAAACTAGTTCAATGGGGCAGGAGTAATTCTTTATGGGCTTTATCTTATGGACTTGCCTGTTGTGCGATTGAGATGATGGCGGCTGGGGGTTCAAGATATGATTTTGATAGATTTGGAACGATTTTTAGAGCTTCACCACGCCATAGTGAAGTGATGATTATCGCAGGAACTTTATGTAAAAAGCATGCTGAATTTACAAGAAGACTTTACGATCAAATGCCTGATCCTAAATGGGTGATTTCTATGGGAAGTTGTGCCAATACAGGCGGTATGTTTAATACTTATTCTACGGTTCAAGGAGTGGATAGAATTATACCTGTAGATATTTATGTGCCAGGCTGTGCTCCACGCCCCGAAAGTTTTCAGTTTGCTTTGATGATTTTGCAAAAAAAGATCCGCAAAGAAAAAGCAAGTCGTAAAATCGCACCTAAAAGGTTGGTATAATGAGAAAGTATAGCGATAAAAAAAATGCTCAAACTCAAAATTATTACAAAGATAGATTTTATCACGCGCCACACACTGTAAAATCTGATGTTAATGAAAGTGTTTTTAAAGAGGATTTTGAAGTTTTAAAAACTCAAGTAGAAATTTTAAATTCCTTTGTAGAGCTTGATTTTTGGGTAATAGAAATTAAAAAAGAAGACAATGTTAAAACCTTGCAAATGCTTAAAACTTTAGGGTATTTAAGTTTTACAGAGGCAAGTGCTATTGATTTTGTAGCAGATAAAAATGGTTTTGAAGTGTTTTATCAGCTTTTAAATTTAGAAAAAAGATTAAGAGTGAGAATAAAAACTTTTGTAGGCGTAAAAGAGCGTTTGCAAAGCGTGGCTCATATTTTTAAAGGAGCAAATTGGAGTGAGAGAGAAATTTATGATATGTTTGGAATTTTCATCATAAATCATCCCAATTTAAAACGCATTTTAATGCCTGATGATTGGTTTGGACATCCGCTTTTGAAAACTTATCCTTTAAAGGGCGATGAGTTTGCAAGATGGTATGAGATTGATAAAATTTTTGGCAAAGAATACCGCGAAGTAGTGGGCGAAGAACAAAGAGATTCTGGTTTTGCTGATGATAAAGATACGCTAAATTTTGCAAGACTTTATCATGAAGTGCCAAAAGGTGGTCAAAAGAAGGAAATTTCCTTTAAACAAGAATATCAAGAAGATGAAGGCGTGGCTTTTGTAAAAAAAGTAAAACGTGATGAAGCAAAAATTTTAGAGAAAAGGCGTTAAAATGCAAATTCCTAGCAAGTTAAAACCTTATTATGAAAATATAGCTTTTGAGCAAGAAGACTCAAAAATGATTATCAACTTAGGCCCTCAACACCCTTCAGCACACGGAAATTTACGCCTTATTTTAGAACTTGATGGAGAGCAAGTTGTAAAAGCGCGTCCTTGTATAGGTTATATGCATCGTGGTATGGAAAAAATGGCTGAAAATATGATTTATCAAGAGTTTATTCCTACTACTGATAGAATGGATTATATCGCTGCTTCAGCGAATAATTATGCTTATTGTGCAGCGGTTGAAAAGCTTTGTGGTTTAGAGATTCCACGCCGTGCCGCAGTGATACGCATGATACTTTTAGAATTAAACCGTATCACATCACATTTGCTTTGGCTTGCCACTCATGCGCTTGATATTGGTGCGATGAGTGTGTTTTTATACTGCTTTAGAGAACGTGAGTATGTTTTGGATTTGATAGAAAAGTATTGTGGTGCAAGGCTTACGCATTCTTCTATGAGAATAGGTGGGGTTATGCTTGATTTACCTGAGAATTATTTAGAAGAAATGCTTGCATTTTGCGATAAATTTCCAAATGATTTAAAAGATTATGAAGATCTTTTAGATGATAATAGAATTTGGCGTTTAAGAACTGAAAATGTAGGTGTAGTTACTAAAGAACAAGCTTTAAACTGGGGTTGTACGGGTGTGATGCTAAGAGGAAGTGGCATAAAATACGATATACGCAAAGAAGAGCCTTATTTGCTTTATAATGAAGTCGAATTTGGCGTGCCTTATGCTACGCAAGGGGATTCTTATGCAAGATATAAAGTTTATATGCAAGAATTTCGTGAAAGTTTGAAAATCCTTAGACAATGTGCCATGCTTTATAAAGATACTCCACCTGAAATTTTAGCTACGCATCCTGAGTATGTAAGTGCTTCAAAGGAACAAATTTTAACGCAGAATTATTCTTTAATGCAGCATTTTGTTTTAATCACTCAAGGTTTAAAACCCCCTAAAGGCGAAGTTTATGTGCCTACTGAAAGTCCAAAAGGTGAGCTTGGCTTTTTTATCCATAGTGATGGTACAGGAAGACCTTATCGTTTAAAGGCTAGAACGCCTAGTTATTGGCATTGTGCGTTTTTTGAAGAAATGCTTGTAGGTACTTATTTAGCTGATGTTGTAGCCATTATGGGTAATGTAAATATAGTTTTAGGTGAGATAGATCGATGAGAAGGGTAGATTTAAGAAAAAGCAAAGAGCTTTTTGAAGATTTAGCACAAATCATAAAAGAAGCAAAACAAGGTGAGGTTTTAGTGGTGCTTTTTGAAATCGGCGATTTTTCTCCTGTTGAAAAAAGTTTTTCTTTTGTAAAAGAACAAGGCTGTGAGCTTTTAAATTCTTTGAAATTTAATCAAGTCGATTGGACTATTGTTATAAAAAAGGAGAGAGTATGATTTATGATAATGCTCTTTGTTTTTTAGATATGCCAAGCCTTAAAAACAAAAATTTATGTGAAAAAATAGGTGTAAATAGTATTAATATTTCTTGTTTGGAAGATAAAAACTTAAAAGCTAAATTTTACAAATGCGAAATTGCAAGTTTGAGTTTTGTTTTGGCCTTGCTTTGTAAATTAAGCGATGAAGGACAATTTTGCGATTTAGATGAGGGATATTTAAGTGCTGAATCTTGTTTTGGAGAGGAAGAAGCAGGCGAAGTGCTTGCTTTTTTAAAAGAGACTAAGTATTTAATTATAGATAAAAATATCCATTCTTATAAAGATAGTGAAAATATCAAATATTTTTTGAATTTCCTAAGTGTAAAATATGGATTAAAGATTTTAGATAGCGATGAAGAAGAATGCGATTTTAAAAAGGCAAAATTAAACACCCTAAAAGAACTCGATAATTATGACGGGTTAGTGCTTTTTAGAGCAAATTTACAAGATAAAAATTTACATTGTTCAAAGCAATTTTTACAAATTGCAAAATGCAAAGATCAAAGTGAAGTTGAAATTTTGGCTAAAGATTTTAGTCTTAAAACCAAGCTTTGTTTAGATGAAAATTTACAAGGCACTATAGCTTTTTTAAATTATGAAAACAATGGTTTTGATTTTACTCCAATTCGCATAAAGGAAGCAAAATGACAGTTAAGATTAATGGTATAGATTGCGCCTTTGAAGAAGGCGAATATATTTTAAATATAGCAAGAAGAAATGATATTTTTATCCCAGCGATTTGCTATCTTTCGGGCTGTAGTCCTACTTTGGCTTGTCGTATGTGTATGGTTGAAGCTGATGGTAAAAAGGTATATTCTTGCAATACTAAAGCAAAAGAGGGTATGGTTGTAGAAAGTGATTTACAAAATCTTTGGGATGAAAGAAATGAGATCATGCAAGCTTATTGTATCAATCATCCTTTAGAATGTGGAGTTTGCGATAAATCAGGCGAGTGTGAATTGCAAAATTTTACTCATAAAAGTCGTGTAAATGTTCAAAAACATTGGATTAAAGACACGCATAAACCACATAAACATTGGGGAATGATTAATTACGATCCCGCACTTTGCATAGTGTGTGAGCGTTGTATTACAGTTTGTAAGGATAAAATCGGAGAAAGTGCTTTAAAGACTGTTCCTCGTGGCGGAGATAGTGTGGATAATAGCTTTAAAGAGAGCATGGGAAAAGATGCTTATGCGATTTGGACTAAATTTCAAAAAAGTTTGATAGGCCCTACAAATGGCGACGCGCTTGATTGTTCATTTTGTGGAGAATGTACAAGCGTGTGTCCAACAGGAGCTTTGATAGGTTCGAAATTTCAATACACTTCAAATATTTGGGAACTTAAAAGAATCCCTGCTTCAAATCCACATTCAAGCGATTGTGAGTTGATGTATTATGATATTAAGCAAAGTGGTATTAGCAATCAAAAAGAAAAAATTTATCGTGTGAGTAATGATTTTGCCTTTGCAAGTTTAAATAAGGCTGCAAGATTTGCTTTTGATACGCAAAATGAGGCGGATAAAGATGAAAAAGCCTTTAAAGAACTTGTGGAGCTTTTTGAGAAAAATGAAATTAAAAACATTAAATTTAATAGTTTTATTACCAATGAAGAAGCTTTGATTTTACAAAATTTAAAAAAGAAATTTAATCTTTCTTTAATCAATGAAGAAGCTTTGAAATTTAAAGAATTTTTACAAGAATTTATCGCTAATTCTGGTGAGTTTTATAGCGCTAATACTCAAGATATAACAAAAAGTGATTTTTTGGTTGTGGCTGGAATGCTTTTAAGATATGATGCTCCAACGCTTAGTTATAAAATCAATAATGCTTTAGTGATGAATAAAGGCTCAGGGCTTTATTTTCATCCTATGGAAGATATGGGTATAGCAAAATATTCTAAAAATTTTATCCCGCACATTCATAAAAATGGCGATGAAGAGCAAATTTTATATTTTTTACTTCAAAAATTTAGCCAAGATGAAGGTATCAAAACTCATTTAGCAGAGTTTTTTGTTAGTGAAAATAAAGAAATAGAAGAAAGTATCAACGAAGAAGTTGTAGAACAAGTCATAGAAAAAGATGAAGAAGGCAATGAAATTCAAAAAGAAGTAAAAAAAGTCGTACCTAAAAAAGTAAAAAAAATCATAGAAGTACAACGGTCTGTTTTTGCTAAAAATTTAGGCATAGATGAAGATAAATTAGAAGATTTATTGCTTAAAAAAGCAAATTTTACTCTTGTTGTAGGGAGTGATTTTTATTTTCATAAAAATGCGAAAAAACTTGCTAAATTACTTGCTTTGATCCAAAATACTACTCCTTTTAAAGTCTTTTTAAATCCTACGCATACTAATACCTTAGGTGTGGCTATGATTTGTGATTTGGATAACAATACACAAGAAGGCAAGACTTTAGGCTACAATGAAAAAGGTGATTTTAGTTTTTCTTATGAAGAGCATGCAAATTTAGCTAGTGCGAGTTTAAATCAGCAAGAAGGAACTTTTTTAAATTATGATAAAAGAGTGGTACCAACTAATGCTGCTTTAGAATTTAAGGGATATTTTTTAAATGATTTGGCTAATGCTTTAGGTTTTGATGAGGAATA
Source organism: Campylobacter sp. CFSAN093233 (assembly GCF_011068165.1). Lineage (NCBI taxonomy): Bacteria > Pseudomonadati > Campylobacterota > Epsilonproteobacteria > Campylobacterales > Campylobacteraceae > Campylobacter > Campylobacter sp. CFSAN093233. The sequence goes on along the minus strand of NZ_JAAMWY010000007.1, from coordinate 10,060 downwards.
TACTATAAATTATACTAAGAGACTCCCTATAAATAAAGGTTTTTCTCCGATTGATTTTGATCATTTAGACAATTTTTATACCAATGCAGGCGATTGTAAAAGGGGATATGAGCTTAATTTAGAATGTTTCAAACAAGTTGCTAAAAAAGAATTCATCTCTCCAAATTTTGAAAATTTAAGCCTAAAAGAAGATGAAATTTTGCTTTATAGTGCTAATCCTAGCTATCAATTTGGTAGATTTTCAAATCGTGCTAGTGCGATTAATGAGGTGATTTTTTTAGGTGTGAGTGAAAATTTAGCTAAAGAGAAAAATTTAAAAGATAAAGATCTTGTAAAACTTAAAATAAAAGATAAAGAATTAAGCCTTAGCGTGCGTGTGGATAAGGATATAAAAAATGGAGCTTTCTTGCCGTATTTTGATGAAAAACTTGATACGCTAAGCTTTTTTGATGAAAGATTTGTTGCGGCAAATTTAGAAAAATTAGGAGCAAGCCATGAGTGATTTTGCTTTTTTTGCTTTAGAGGCTTTAATTAAATGTATTATTATCATTGCAATATTTGCGAGTTTAGCAGGTCTTGCAACTTATGCTGAAAGAAAGGTTTTAGCTTATTTTCAAAGACGCATAGGGCCTGATATGGTAGGGCCTTTTGGGCTTATTCAACTTGTAGCTGATATGATAAAACTTTTTACTAAAGAAGATATAATCCCTTCAAATTCGCAAAAATTTATTTTTGCTATAGCACCTTTGATTTCTGCTATTTGTGCTTTTGTTTCTTTAGCAGCTATTCCTATGCTACCTGAATTTACTTTATTTGGAAAGGTAATTCAGCCTATAGTGGCAGATATCAATGTAGCTTTGCTTTTTGTCATCGGTACTTCAGGACTTTGCTTTTATGCGGTGTTTTTGGGTGGACTTGCAAGTAATAATAAATGGTCGATTTTAGGGGCTGCAAGAGGGCTTGTAGCGATTATTTCCTATGAAAGCGTAGGAGCTTTAGCTTTGATTGCTATTGTAATGCTTGTAGGTTCTTTTTCTTTGGTGGATATTAACAATTATCAAAGCGATGGATTTTTTTCTTGGCTTATTTTTAAACAGCCTTTGGCTTTTGTGCTTTTTATAATTGCTTTATTTATAGAGACTAATAGAACTCCGCTTTGTTTGACGGAAAATGATGCTGAAATTGTAGCGGGTTATGGAACGGAGTATTCGGGTTTAAGATGGGGTATGTTTTTTATAGGTGAATATGCTTCTATGATAGCTGGAGCTATTTTAGTAACTCTTTTGTTTTTAGGGGGTTTTAATAGCTTTTGGATTATTCCTGGTTGGATTATGATGATAGTAAAATCAAGTTTTATTTTCTTTTGGTATTTTTGGGCAAGAGCAGCTTTTCCGCAATTGCGTCCAGATCAAGTGATGAAAATGTGCTATTTGATCTTAATCCCTTTAGCGGTTTTAAACCTTTTAATCACTGCTTTAGCAGTTCTTTTATAGGAGTTTGATATGAAAAATTATTATTTAGTGGATGAGAAAAGAAAAACTCCTGTTAGCACTTGGGAGAAAATTTCACAAGCTTTGCGTAGAAGCGTTAAACTAGAGCTTTTTGTAGGGCTTTTTGTGATGATGAGAGAATTACTTAAGAGAAATAATAGCGCTACGATTAAATATCCTTTTGAAAAGGTAAAACTTGACAATCGTTACCGTGCTGTTCATCGTCTGATGCGTTTTATAGAAAGTGAAAACGAAAGATGTATAGGTTGTGGGCTTTGCGAAAAAATTTGCATTAGCAATTGTATTAGAATGGAAACTTCTTTAGATGAAAATGGGCGTAAAAAAGTAGGAAATTATAGTATTAATTTAGGGCGTTGTATTTATTGTGGTTTTTGTGCTGAGGTTTGCCCTGAACTTGCTATAGTGCATGGCACAGAGTATGAAAATGCGGCCGAGCAAAGATCTTATTTTGGTTATAAGCAAGATTTTTTAACTCCTATTGATAAGCTTAAAAATCAAGTTGAATTTGAAGGAGCAGGAAGTCTTAGAAAGGATGCAAATTTGTGGGTTAAAAAAACGCCAAATTATTACGATGCGATGCTTGAAAGTGCCTTAGAAAATCAAAACACACAAGAGCAAGGAGAAAACAAATGATAGAAAATTTGGCTTTTGTATTTTTTAGTGTAGTGGTTTTAGGTTTTTTTGGCATTGCGGTTTTAAGTAAAAATATGCTTTATTCTCTTTCGGCTTTAGCAGGTGGAATGGTGTTTTTATCGGGATTTTATTTTTTACTTGATGCAGAGTTTTTAGGCGTGATACAAATTATTGTTTATAGTGGAGCTGTACTTGGACTTTATAGTTTTGCGATGATGTTTTTTGATGCTTCTAAAGAATTTAAAGAACAACTTAAAGCTAAAAAAAGTTTTTTTACTTTGGTGGTTTTAAGTGCGATTTTACTTTTGACTATGCTTATAGGTTTTAAATACCAAAATATCAGCACGGATTTGCCTTTAAATGATCCTGCTTTGTTTGATTTTAATAAACAACTGGCTTTAGCGATTTTTTCAAAATATCTTTTGGCTTTTGAGTTTATAGCTATTTTACTTTTGATTGCTTTAGTGTGTGCTATAGTGCTTACTCATAAAGAGCTTACAAAGGAAAAACAATGATAGAAAAGTATTTTTTCGTTGCTATTTTAATGTTTGTCATAGGGCTTGTAGGTATTTTAAAAAGACAAAATCTCATCATGCTTTTTATTTCGAGTGAAATTTTATTAAATAGTGCTAATTTAGCCTTAGTAGCGGCTTCTAAAATGCACAATGATTTAAATGGACAGGTTTTTGCACTTTTTATCATGGGTGTAGCGGCTTGTGAAGTAGCTGTTGGTGTAGCTTTGTGCGTGCTTTGGTATAGAAGAAAAGGCACTTTGGAATTAAAAAGCTTAAAAGAAGTGGAGGCTTAGTATGCAAAATTTGGCTTTGATTTCTCTTTTTAGTCCTTTTGTAGCTTTTTTGTTTGCAAGTTGTTTTGCTTTGAGTGAGAAAAAACAATTCGTAGGGATATTTTGTTCACTTCTAGTAGCTTTGAGTACTTTTTGTTCTTTGTATTTGCTTTTTTGCAATGAAGCTTTTAATGTGAGTTTGTTTGAATGGTTTGCTGGAGTAAATTTTGGTTTTGATATAGATGCTATTTCGCTTACTATGATGAGTATTGTAGGTATTGTAGCCACTTGTGTGCATTTTTATAGTATTTTTTATATGGCTCATGATGAAGGTTTTAATAAATTTTTTGCTTATTTGGGGCTTTTTGTCTTTTCTATGCTTTTTTTAGTCATGAGTGATAATTTTTTAGGACTTTTCGTAGGTTGGGAAGGCGTTGGGCTTTGCTCTTGGTTGCTCATAGGTTTTTGGTATAAAAACGATACTTATTCTTTTGCGGCTAATGAAGCTTTTATTATGAATCGTATTGCGGATTTGGGTATGCTTTTAGGAATTTTTTGGCTTTATTTGCAAGCAGGAACTTTAAAATATGATGAAGTTTTTTCCATGGCACAAAGCCTAGATCACAATGCTTTGATCTTAATCGCAACTTGTTTATTTATAGGGGCTATGGGAAAATCTGCACAATTTCCTTTTCACACTTGGCTTGCTGATGCTATGGCAGGGCCAACTCCTGTTTCTGCATTAATCCATGCAGCAACCATGGTAACAGCGGGGGTTTATTTGGTAATTCGTGCGAGTACGCTTTATGATTTAGTTCCTGAAGTTTCTTATATTATTGCCTTACTCGGAGCTTTTGTAGCGATTTTTGCAGCCTCTATGGCTTTGGTGGTTAGGGATTTAAAACGCATTATTGCTTACTCTACCTTATCGCAACTTGGATATATGTTTGTGGCTGCAGGACTTGGGGCTTATGGTATAGCTTTATTTCACTTAGCTACGCATGCTTTTTTTAAATCTTTACTTTTTTTAGGTGCTGGAAATGTAATGCATGCTATGAATGATAAATTAGACATTAAAAAAATGGGTGGACTTTTTAAACCTTTAAAAATTACAGCTATTTTAATGTGTATAGGATCTTTAGCTTTAGCAGGAATTTATCCTTTTGCAGGATTTTTCTCTAAAGATTTGATTTTGGGATATTCTTTCATTTCTTTTCATCATGGTATTTTTTTAGTGCTCTTAATCGCAGCTTTTTTAACAGCATTTTATAGCTTTAGACTTTTAATGTTGGTATTTTTTACCCCTGCAAGACATGATGAATATCCACATGAAGCAAGTAAAATCGCACTTTTGGCTATGAGTCCTTTGATGGTTTTAGCTATTATTCCAGGATTTTTCGAACATAGTTTTTTTGAATATTTAAGCACAAAATTAGTTTTTATTGATGCGCAAAATCAAATTGTAATGATTTGTGCGAGTGTAGCAGCTATTTTGGGTGCAATTTTGGCTATTTTTGCTTATAAAAATTCTTGGTTTAAAGAAAGTATTGAAGAAAATAAAATTCACAAACTTTTAAGTAATGATTATTTTATTCCTAGGTTTTATCATCAATTTATCGTTTCAAAATATGAAAGTTTATGTGCGATTTTAAAACATTGTGATCTTTATATTTTTGATAGAATAGTTGAAAAAATTGCTTTGTATTCTCAAAATATTTCACAAAAAATGATTATGCCAAACAGCTTAAACCTAATGCTTAGGTTTTTGGTGGCAACTTTTGTGATTTTGTTGATTTTGGTATGGATGGTGTAAAATGCTAAATTATTTGATATTTTTTCCTTTGATTGCTGCTTTTGTGGTTTTGCTTTTAAATCGTGGAGGCGTTAAGGTTTTTAGCGTTGTTGTAAGTTTTATGATTTTGGCTTTAAATTTGGATATTTTTGCGGATTTTTTACAAGGGGCAAGCTTTGATTATAATCTCTCTTTTAAAATTTTGAAATTTTTTAGCCTTCATGTAGGAGTAGACAGTATCGCACTTGTATTGATGCTTTTAAGTTCTTTGATGATATTTTTAAGCTTTTTATTTTTGAAACTAGAACAAAAAGCACTTGTATCTTGTATATTCTTTTTAGAATTTGCTATTATGGGACTTTTTAGCGCAAAAGATGGTTTGTTGTTTTATGTTTTTTGGGAATTTTCTCTTTTGCCTTTGCTTTATATTATGGGAGTTTATGGTAAAGATTTTAGAGCAGGGGTGAAATTTTTTATCTATGCTTTTGCGGGTTCAATTTTAATGCTTGTGGCATTGATTTATCAAGCTTATTTAAATTATCAACTTTTAAACATCTTCACTTTTGACTTAGAAATTTGGAAAAATAATGCCTCGGCAGTAAATTTTACAGAGCAACTTTTACTTTTTGGAGCATTTTTTATCGCTTTTGCTATCAAAGCTCCTTTATTTCCACTTCATACTTGGGCACCTAAGGTTTATGCAAATTCGCCTGTTCTTGTTTCTGTAATGCTTGTAGTTTTTAAAATGGCTCCTTTTGGATTTTTGCTTTTTTGTTTACCGCTTTTTCCAGATGCGAGTGTGTATTTTATGCCTTTAATTGTAGCTTTATGTATAGTGAGTATCGTTTATAATGCTTTAATTGCTTATAGAGCAGAAAATATTAAAGAATTGATCGCTTATAGTTCTATTTCACATCTTGGTGTGATGATTTTGGGAATTTTTTCTTTAAATGCTTTGGGTATTAGTGGTGCAGTTTTTTATATGTTTGCACACGGTATTGTAACAGGAACTTTATTTTTAATGGTTGAACTTTTATACCAAAGATATCATACTTATGATATTTCTTTTTACCATTCTTTGGCCAAAAAAGCACCTTTATTTTCAATTTTCTTTATGTTAATTTTACTCGCAAGCGTTTCTTTGCCTTTAACTGTTTCTTTTGTGGGAGAGTTTTTAATTCTTTTAGGTATAGCAAAGATTAATTTATTTTACGCTTTGTTGGCAGGTTTGGTGATTATTTTGGGAGCGATTTATATGTTCGCAGTATTTAGAAAAATATTTTTCATGCAAAAACAAAGCTTTATAGAGAATTTTTCTTTACGCCTTAGAGAAATAGTGGCACTTGTGTGTATTGTAGTAATGATTTTTGGACTAGGGCTTATGCCAAATATACTTTTAAAGCCGATACAAAAAGATGTGGATAATCTTATAAAAACAATGAATATTAGAGCTGTTGAGCAAAATACTTTAGATTTTTTATCTAAAATAGGAGAGGCAAATGTTAAATAATTTTTTAAATTTAGAACTTTTAAATATAAGCTTATCTTATCCATTTTTATTTTTAATTACAACTGCAATAGTTCTTTTGCTTTGCTCTGGTTTTTGGAAATTTCATCGATCGTTTTATATCGGTATAAGTTCTTTATCTTTAATTGTAAGTGCTTTTTTGATTTTAAATAATGCAAATGCTCAAGGCTTAGAAGCAAAAGCTTTTTTGGCCACTTTAAATAATGATATTGTTTCATTTTATGCTTCTTTGGTAATTTTGTGTTTTTCATTTTTATATCTTTTAATGCAAAAAGAAGAAAATCAAGGTGAATTTTATGCTTTATTTTTATTTATGATTGCATCTTTGCTTTTGATGGTTTCAAGCTCAAATTTAGTACTTATTTTTATAGGACTTGAAAGTTCTTCTTTAGCGCTTTATACTTTAATAGCAACGCGCGGAAGTGATAATGCTATTTCAAGTGCGATAAAATACTTTAGTGTAGCGGCTGTAGGAGCTGGGTTTTTTGTTATGGCTGTAGCTTTTATTTATTTAAAAACAGGAACTTTAGATTTATCTGCTAATTTAGCATTAAAAAATGAGTTTCAAAAAGATCCCATGCTTTTGGGTGCTGGAGTGATGATTTTTGTTCTTTGTGCAATCAAGCTTTCTTTGGCACCTTTTCATTTTTGGCTTAAAGATGTGTATTATGCAGCACATACAAATTTGGTTGCTTTTATTTCAGTTGTGCCAAAAGTTGCCATGTTGGTTGTGGTTATTCGTTTGTTTGATTTTTTAAATAATACAGGTTTTGAATATATCATAATAGTTCTAGCGATTTTTTCTATGCTTATAGGTGCTTTTGCGGCTCTAAGTCAAAACAATATCAAAAAAATGTTTGCTTATAGTTCTGTAGTGCATTCTTCTTTGGTTTTGGTAGCTTGCATTCCTTTATTAAAAGAACAAAATTTTGATGGAATTTTGCTTGCTATTTTTGGATATTGGACTTTATTTGCTTTTGCAAATTATGCTGTATTTATGATTTTAAGCAATTATGAGAATAATTCTTATGAGAGTTTAAATGGGCTTTTGGTTAAAAAACCTTTAATTGCTTTTTGTTTAAGCATTAGTGTGCTTTCTTTAGCAGGTATCCCGCCTTTTGGAGTGTTTTGGGGTAAATTTATGATTTTAAATACAGCAATTTTAAATGGATATTGGTATTTGGCGCTTTTTGTGGCTTTATCTTCTGTTATTATGCTTTATGCGTATTTAAAGATTTTAATTCATGTTTTATTTATGAAAAATGATAGGGTTCATAATATTAAGTTTAGTTTTATACAAAATTTTATTTTAGCTTTTTGTGTTTGTGTAAGCACTTTTGCTATATTGTTAATGTTATAAGAGTTTTGCTATAATTATTTTATGAGAATATTATTTTTAATTTTATTAAGTTTTTTAAATGCTTTTGCTTTTGAGCTTGTTTTAAACACGGGTCGCGAAAATAATCAAGCTTTTGCAGTTTTACATGCGAGTAATGATTTAGAATTTACATGTCAAAAATTTATTACCGAAGCAAAAGTTCATTTTGAATGTGATATTGCAGGTATGGTTGATAATAAATTAAAAGATCAGAGTTTTTCTGCTTTTGATTTAAAATTTATACAAGAAGCTCAAAAAATTAAAATGATCATTTTGCCAAAAATACAAGCAAGAATGTTTGACACTTCTCAAAATATTTATATAGATAAAGAACTCAGTTCATCAAGTTCGCATAAAAGTAAGGCTTTTACTTTTATTTTTACACCAGAACTAGCACCTATTAAAGACTATGATGGACTTGATTTTAATATCAATTTTCCACATGAGAGTTTGCCTTATGTTGGAGCTTTGGATTTAAATTCTGATCCTGTTGTTATTCCTCAAAGTGCAGATATCAATACTTATTTACGCATCAAAAAAGAATACGATAAGGCTAATTACAATCAAGTGGTGATTGATGCACAAAATGCTATCAATAGATATCGTGGCAGTATTTTTACTAGTGAATTTATACTTTATAAATTAAGAGCTCAAAATAAACTTTACACTCAAGATCCAAGTATACGCGATCAGCAAATTTTAGAAAAGATGATTGATGATGCTAAAAATTGGATGCGTACTTTTACAAGTGATAAAAATTTTTCAGAAGTTTTACATATAATGTTAAAAACTTATATCGCTTTAGCTCAGCGTGCTGATGTAGAGTATACAATGTCGATTTTGGATAATGAACAACCTAATAATTATTTTACTCAGTTATCAAAACTTGATTATGCAGATTATATTTATAATTTAAATGAAAAAGAAAAAGCTGTAAATATCTATGAAAATACTTATTTTAATACAAAAAATTTAGATTTAGCTGCAAGAGCAGCTATGAGTTTGGCAAAGAATTTGCTTTTAAATGAGCAAGTAAATAAAGCTATAGAATATATTAATACCATTTTAAAAGCCAATCCTGAATATTTTGGAAAAGATATTCCAAGATCTTTAGAACTTGCTAAATTATTTAATCAAAAAGGACAATTTGATATAAGTGCAAGTATTTATGAAGATGCCTTTGCTAAAATGTCCAAACTTGATCCAAGTTATGAAGAAACTTTAAAAGATTTAGCCTTGGTTTTATCACATGCTAACAGATCTAGTGATGCTAAAAAATACCTTGATTTGTATATGGATGATTATTTAGATGGTAAGTATTTAGATGAAATTAAAAAAGCAAGTGATGAGGTATTCTTTGCTTTAGGTGATAATAATGCAAGCTTTTTGCATCAGCGTTATACAGATTTAATGAAGCAATATGCAAATAAAGATGAGAATATTGCAAATAAAGCTTTAGATGAAGATGTTGCACTTTATTATAAAGAGGGAAATTTTAGTGCCATTTTAGCTTATAAAGATCTTATAGAAAGTAAAAAAATTCCAAATGCTACTCAATTTTTAGAGAAAGCAGCCATTAATGATTTAAAAAATGCCATAAAAGCTGATAATTGTATCAATGCTGCAAATATTTTTATGCGTTTTAGTGCTTATGATATAGGTCAGAAAATTGAGAATAAAAAACAAATGTTAGCTTGTCTTATCAGAACTTCTAATGTTGAACAAGCACTTGATTATATAGATAAAAATTATAATGAAGATTCTATATTTTATGGTCTTCAAAAAGCATCTATTCTTTTTGATAATAAACAATATCCTCAGGTGATCAAAATTTCTAAAGATATAGCTAATTCTAGAATTTTAAAAAGCGATGATGAGAATTTTAAGGCTTATTATTTGCAATTTTTGTCTTTGTTGCGTTTAAATGACTACAATCAAGCTATTAAAATTTTGCAAATTTTAGAAAGTTTTCCAATGAATTTTAGTATGGTAGAAGCCTACGATGCTTTACTTTCTTATGCTAATGATCATAATATGCAAACAACGATTTTAACTTACGCACCTAAGGCCATTGACTATCAAAATTTTAAAGGTATAAATCTTTTTAGTCCTAATTTGGAATTTATGTATCTTGATACTTTGGCTAAAATCAATAAAAATGAAGAAAGTTTAGCTGTTTTAACAGATTTGCTTAAATTAAAACTTTCAGATAAGGATAAGGCAAGAGCTTTATATATCCAAGCTTTAACTTATGAAAGAATGCAAAATATACAAGCTGAAAAAGAAAGTTTAAAACAATGTCTTGAAATCAAAAGTGTTTCAAATTGGCAGAATTTATGTAAGAGTAAAAATCAAATTTTAAATCAATAAGTAAATTTAGAGATAACTAGCTTTTTAGCTAGTTATCTAAGATTAAAACCTTTTCTTCTTA